>NZ_CP197171.1:0-307643 GCF_052055485.1 Amphibacillus sp. Q70
GCTGCAATTAATTCAATATGTGTTTTAAAAAAAGTAAATCACCTTTTAACTAATTGAGAATGATTCTGGTTATTATTTATAATATTTCTAATTAAAATACTCACAATTAAAACAACTCCTTTGTAAATCTGAGAATAATAATCATTAATAACTAGGTATATTGATTGTTTTATGGTTTTTCATCTATTTGGTTAAATTAAAATAATTATAATTAAATTATAACATGATCATAAAAAAAGACAATCAATTTTTCAATAGCTTATTTATTTATGTTACTAAAATAGATGGATAGGCCCTTTTGTGTTATATAACAAAAATTATTTTTTTAATAATACAGCAGGCATTTCTTGCTTTCAATAAAAAGAATTGTTATTGTATTAAACAGCAGCTAACAATAAAACAACTAACAATAACATTAAAGCTATTTTTTTCTTAAACACATTAATTCCCCCTTAATCTATAGTATTTTTATCTGTTTAATACAATAACAATTCTTTTTATTGAAAGCAAGAAAAATGCCTGCTGTATTATTAAAAAAATAATTTTTGTTATATAACACAAAAGGGCCTATCCATCTATTTTAGTAACATGAATAAATACACTATTGAAAAATTGATTGTCTTTTTTTATGATCATGTTATAATTTAATTATAATTATTTTAATTTAACCAAATAGATAAAAACCATAAAACAATCAATATACCTAGTTATTAATGATTATTATTCTCAATTACAAAGGAGTTGTTTTAATTGTGAGTATTTTAATTAGAAATATTATAAATAATAACCAGAATCATTCTCAATTAGTTAAAAGGTCATTTACTTTTTTTAAAACACATATTGAATTAATTGCAGCCTTATTAAGTGGTGTGATTATTTTATTGGCTTGGATCTTTCGTGATTATTTTACTGTTCCAGTTTGGATCTTCATTAATAGTACAGCTTTCATTATTGGTGGGTTTGCGAAAGCAAAAGAAGGAATAACAGATACCTTGGCAAATAAAACACTAAATGTAGAATTATTAATGATCCTAGCAGCGATTGGGTCAGCTCTAATCGGTTATTGGACTGAGGGAGCCATTCTTATCTTTATTTTCTCATTATCTGGGGCGATGGAAACCTACACGATGCAAAAAAGCGAACGTGATTTATCGGGTCTGATGCAATTACAACCTGATACAGCTATAAAAATAACAGACGGTGTCGAAGAGGTTATTTCTGTCGATGATTTAGTCATTGGTGATCTTATTTTTATTAAACCTGGCGAGCGGATTGCTGCGGATGGCATTATCCAACAAGGGCAATCATCGATTGATGAAAGTGCATTAACTGGCGAGTCTATCCCTGTTACGAAAACTGACAATGATCATGTTTTTTCAGGAACAATGAATACCAGTGGGAGTTTAACCATTAGAGTAACTAAAGAAGCCAGCCAATCTATGATGCAAAAAATTATGAACATGGTCAAGGTCGCACAAAATGAAAAATCGCCTTCCCAACTTTTTATTGAGAGATTCGAAAATGTGTATGTTAAAACGGTTCTTATCATTGTTAGTTTAATGATGTTCCTTCCACATTATTTGTTGGGTTGGAGTTGGATCGATACCATTTATCGTGCCATGATCTTACTGGTGGTTGCCTCTCCATGTGCTTTGGTTGCTTCCATAACTCCTGCTATGCTTTCTGCTATTTCAAATGGAGCTAGACAAGGTATATTATTTAAAAACGGGATTCACTTAGAAAACTTAGCACAGGTCAATGCAATTGCCTTTGACAAAACGGGAACTTTAACTGCCGGGACACCAAAAGTGACTGATTTCTTAATAAAAGAAGGTGAACAAAAAAACAAGATTGTCCACACTGTAGCGCATATTGAAAAAGGATCTTCTCATCCACTGGCAGAAGCAATTGTAGCTTATTCGAAAACATTTGCTGAGACTGAATTAGATATATCACTAACCACTACTCAAATGACTGAAGAAACAGGAAAAGGAGTTCATGCAATCATTGACGGTCAAAAATGGATGGTTGGCAGCCCAAAAATCTTTATGGAAAATAGCGGTGACCGCTGGTATAGCCAAGAGATCAAACAGCTTACTAACCAAGCAAAAACATTAGTCTATGTATCTCGTAACGATGAGATTGTTGCCATTATTGCTTTAAAAGATAAGGTTCGAGCAGATACCATTGAAGCCATGAAAATCTTTCAGAAAAATAATATTCATACAGTGATGTTAACAGGAGATAATCAGGATACGGCTGCAGCAATAGCAAAAGAAACTGGGATTAATCATTATGTAGCAAGCTGTATGCCCGATGACAAAGTCACTTTTTTGAAAACACTAAGTGATGAATATGAAACAACTATGATGGTTGGTGATGGGATTAACGATGCGCCTGCACTTGCAACAGCTGACATTGGTGTGGCGATGGGAGCAGGTACTGATATTGCATTAGACACAGCAGATATTGTTTTAATGAAAAATCAATTAGCCAAAATAATTCATGCCCAGCAATTATCCAAGCGAATGAATCGAATCATTAAGCAAAATGTGTTTTTTTCTATTAGTGTAATTATCTTATTAATCATTTCAAATTTCCTTCAAATAATCAATCTACCCCTTGGTGTGATTGGTCATGAAGGAAGTACAATCTTAGTGATTCTCAATGGTTTACGACTCTTAAAATAAGAGCAAAAGCGCAGAGCGCCCTGACAAGTTAAAACTGCGACGCCGTGTCGTAAACTGAGGGAAGCCTGAGCGAGTTGCTGGGCACTCGGAGCCGGACGTGACCTATCTCTCAACAAATAGTTACTTGCAAAGACAAATTTTATCACAGCTAACCGTCCGTAAAACTCGGGGCAACAACGGGTTTCGTTTTATAATTTCTTAGACAATCAAAAAATCAGCGGTCCATTTACTTCCGCTGATTTTTTGATTGAATTCAATTTTTTATTAGTATTTAGTTTATCTTCTTCCTCTATTATCTGCTACGACCGCATTAATTTCTCCACCAGTTATAATGATAATACCTGAAATATAGAACCAGATCATTAAGACGATAACAACCCCTAAACTGCCATAGGTAGCAGAATAGTTCCCCATCGTATTGACATAATAGGAAAAACCTAACGAGGATATTTGCCAGCCAATCGTTGAAAATAAGGCCCCCCAAATGGCGTCACGAAAATACACTTTTATATTAGGAGCCATTTTGTATAAATAAAGAAAAACGATAAAGAAAATAGATGATGAAATAATCCACCTTAATGCATTCCAAACCGTCACAAACTGTTCACTAGCTCCAAAAAAGGAAAAGATATAAATCCCGATCATTCGACCGAAAACAGGTAATAATAGTGCGACAACAATAAGTAAAAGCATAGAAATAAGTAATGAAATGGCGATCACGCGTCCAAACAAGAAGGAACGATTTTCATCAACACTATATGCTTTATTCAGTGCACGCATAATTGCCTTAATGCCGTTAGAAGCAGACCATATCGTACCAATTATACCGAATGATAGTAAGCCACCACCACTGGCATCTAAAACATGATCTAAGTTGTCTTCAATCATAACTACAACTTCAGCCGGCACATATGTGCTCATCATATCGAGAATCTCTTGATAATCAATTGGTAAATATGCAGCTAAAGAAACTAAAAAAATTAAGAGTGGAAATAATGATAGCAAGAAAAAATAAGATAACTGGGCGGATAAAGCTGTTACTTCATCTCCCGAAAAACGTTTGATTATATCTAACAAAAATTTTTTAATCGAATCAAAATTAAAATTAAACTTAGCCATAATATATCTTGGCCTCCATTCTTTTGACTCTATTTATTTATTTTTTGTCGATCAAGCTGATCCAGTAATTTCTCAGCTTGGCTAGCTAAATCATGAATAAGATCTAATCTTTGGAAAGCAAATACTGTTGCTGTTTCAAGTTTACTTTCCATTAGAAGAGACGTTGTATAAGGACGTTTGACAACATTGTTCGTTAATCGTTTGATTTCAGTCGCCTTGTTTTTTACACTTTGACGTCCTTTGGTCGATAAAAGACATACAACTCCGCTCACACATGCACCCAATGTGACTGCTTGACAAAATAGACTTCTTTTCACCTAAGACACAGCTCCTTTTTTTTATCCAATTAAATGTGATGTTCTATTCTGATCGTTGCTAATAGTGCCCGGCAGCCTGACTCTACCAGCTGGTAAGTCTCATTAAAGTCACCGGTATAGTATGGATCTGGAACATTTGTTCCTATCTCCTCTTCAACAAAATCCATTAATTTAGCTACTTTAGCATACGTTATTTCTGGCCGGATATTCGCCAAATTAGACAAGTTTTGATCATCCATTGCAATAATATAAGCAAACTGTTTAAAATCATTACTCACAATTTGCCTTGCCTTCATACCATCGAACGAAATACCCTTTTCTTGCAATTTATCCTGTGTACCTTGGTGAGGTTGTTTTCCTTCATGCCAAGAACTAGTCCCAGCTGAATCAACAGAAATTTGTCCATCAAACCCCTCTGTTTTAACTAAATGTCTAAAATAAGCCTCCGCCATTGGAGATCGACATATATTCCCTAAACAAATAAATAAAACCTTTATCATCTCTATACCACCTTTTCTCATATCTTACACCCATTATAGCAAATCTGTTGAAATGAATCTTTGAGCAGTTAAGATTAAAACTGTCTGATGTAGGTCAGGCAAGCACTAGAACTTTAGCAGTCCACCCAAACCATTGTTAGCTTTTAATGATTTGCTTAAAAAGAATCACTCAAGACCTGTTTCTCAATTAAAACTTATTGTTAATGCCCGCTCACCATGTTTGGGACTTGTCGTATTTCTGTTTCAGAAATCTCAAGCCCAATTAAAAAGGTCTAATTGGTTATTTATTATCAATTAGACCTTTTTATTTTATGCCATTTTACCATAGATAACAGATTCTAATTCACAAGCTGGTACGGGTTTACTATAGTAATAGCCTTGATAATAATCACAGTGATTCTCTTGGAGCAAAGAAAGGATCTCTTTCTCCTCAACGCCCTCAGCGACAACTTTTAGCCCAAAGGTATGAGCGAGTTGAATCATTGCTTTCACAATCTCAGCACTACTTGGTTCAATTAAAGCACTCCTAACAAACGATTGATCAATTTTCAAATAATTGATCGGGAACTTTCTCAAATAGCCGAATGAAGAATAACCTGTCCCGAAATCATCGATTGAGAGTGAGATTCCCATTTGACGTAAAGTATTCATTGTTTGAATGCAATCCTCAGTATTTTCCATAATACTATTTTCAGTAATTTCGATTTCCAAATAACTTGGATCCATCTGTGTTTCTTTAATAATTTGTGCCACTTGTTTGGCAAAGTCGAACCTCTGTAGTTCAATAGCTGAAACGTTTACAGCAATTCGTATGGGATCAAAACCTTCTTCAACCCAAGTCATATGTTGTTGGCAAGCCTCTCTAATCACCCACTCGCCGATTTGAGTAATAATCCCACTTTCTTCAGCAATTGGAATAAATGTTGCTGGTGAAATGGGACCTTTCACCGGATGGTTCCAACGTATTAAAGCCTCTAAACCAATTACTTCTCCTGTTATCACATTTAGCTTAGGTTGATAATGAAGATTGAACTCTTCACGTTTCAATGCTTTTCGAATATCTGCTTCTAACAATAGAATATCATGATACATTTCATTCATTTTGGCTGTATAAAAAAGCCGACTATTTCTACCATTCATCTTACAATAGTGAACAGCTATACTTGCATGATTAAGCAGCTCTTCATCTTCCCAAGCATCGTCACCATAGTAACTAATACCAATAGAAGAGGTCACGAAGAATTCATTTCCTTGAGTAGAAATGGGTTGCTTAATCTCTATTAGTATCTGATCACTTATTCGTTTAACATCTTGTTTAGTAAGCCTCAAGATTAGGCAGAATTCATCGCCGCCATAACGATAAACTGAGCCACGCTTACCTAAAACAGACTGGATTCGTTTTGATATGATCTCAATCACTTGATCGCCTATACCTTCACCAAGCGTATCATTAATATATTTCAACCGATCAATATCACAGTACAAAACAGCAAATGGCTGGTCCTTACCATTTTCTACAGCTTGCTTTAAATCCTCGCGAAACTTGGTTCGGTTTGGCAATTTTGTTAATGAATCATAATAAGCCAATTGTTTAACCTGTGCTTCAGCTTTTTCAAGTGAAGTAATGTCAATGGATGAACCAACTACTTCAATGACTTCATCATTTTCATAAATAGGCGACAACATTGTATAAAGCGACAAGTTTTTCAAATGATGTTTAAAAATAACTTCTTCCCCTCGAAAAGCTTGATCAAAATATGTAGTAATATTAGCTTCATTTCTATGGAAAAAGGTATCTTCTAATTGCTCACTATTCATTTGTTCGGTTGTATTGATTATTTTCTTAGCTAACTTTCCTTCAAACAATCGAAAACGGTATTTTTCTGTTTCCTTGTGCTGTTGAACACGAAAAGTTAAATTCATCAGCTGACTAAATAATTTACGGTAATCATCCTCTAGCGTTTCAACAAGATGTTTATCATCGTATTTTACATCACTAATATCTGTTCTAAATACCGAGAAAGATGGATAATCGCCATTTGGGTCGATGTTTGGAATGATATTCGTTCTGAACCAGAATATCTCGCCTGTTTTTGATTGCGTACAAATATCACCAATCCATGTTTGCCCTTTTTTAATGGTCTCCCAAATTTGTTTGTAAAAATCAGCATTATGTACTCCAGCATGAAGAACTCGATAATGATGTTGAAGCAATTCATCTTTTTGATAACCAAGCTTTTGACAAAATAATGTATCGATATAAGTCATATAACCTTCCGCATCAATGATTATCATTTGGAAAGCATGACTGATTCTTTCTTTTAGTTGATCGTTAATATGTATGTTAGCTGTTATATACTCATATAGCTCTGTCGTCAGTTCTTCTGTTGTTTCATCTGTCGGCTGCTGATAAAATTTATTTAATGAATTCTTGATTTTATTATATACTTGAATTTTTTCGATTGGATTTATCGTCATTATTTCACCTTTCTACAAAAAAGTCTATTTCAGATAGAATAAATTTGACGCTATTACCTCTCAGCTTATTTATTTTTATCGTTCAAGATTTCAGTAATAATCTGTTGAAGTTTGTCAGCTAATTGATTATGTTTCAATTCTTGATATTGTTCTGGATAAATTGGCTCAGCAATGGTTAAAGTAAGCTTGGATGGCTGAACTTTTTTATTATTTTTTTCATACAATTGGTAAGTTCCATCAATTGCAACTGGCACAATGGGTACACCGGCTCGAGTTCCTAAACGTAAGCTCCCTGATTTAAATGGTTCTATTTTTCGACCTTCGCCTCTTGTTCCTTCTGGAAAGATAACCATGGATTGACCAGCTTTTAAACTAGCGATTCCATCATCAATGACTTTAATAGCTGCGCGGCGATTGGAACGATCAATAAATACACACTTTAACTCTGTCATCCACTTATTGATAATCGGGATTTTCATAATTTCTGTTTTGGCGATAAAACCAACTGGTTTTTCTAAAAAACCTAATAATACTAAAATATCAAATATACCTTGATGGTTAGCAACAAACAGGACCGGTTGATCTGGAATTCGCTCTAGACCCGTTACCGTCACAGAAGATTTTGTTTTTGCAATAACCTTTTTTGAAATTTGAGTGGGAGTTTTAAAAATTTGTTTGGCTTTTTCAGCATAGGGTTCGCTTGGGATTTTTTTGGCCTGGCGTAATTTGGGTAAGCTGCCGAGTACTAAAATAAAAGCATAGAGATAAATAAATACTGTCTTCATAAAACCACCTCTTAGTTCGAACTAACATGTCTATTATATATGATTTTCACATCATATGCGAGACGAGAAAAATAAAAATCATTTTTGCTGGTACTTTTTACTTTTGCTCTTGAGCAAATAAACATGCTATAATATTTGTCATCACAAAATAAAGATTTAGTTAGTCAATCTTTGATTGATGAGAGTTCTTATCCTTTTCATCAATTGCTAATATCCAAGGACATGTCCTTATAGATTGCCTCATTATAATGTCCTTGAAATCACCGTTTTCGATAGTCACCCCCTTTTTAATAACATTCTCAGCTCGTCTGGAACACTTGGAAAGGGACTATTATTGCTCGTTAAAATGAAATAAACAGTCATTAACAACATAGAATTTATACTGGAGGAAAAACATAATGTTTAATCACACCGCAATTGGTATTGACCTTGGTACTGCAAATATTTTAGTTTATTCAAAACAAAAAGGAATTGTCTTCAACGAACCGTCAGTAGTCGCTGTCGATACTCGTACAAATGAATTAGTGGCCATTGGACATGAGGCAAAAGACATGGTCGGAAAAACACCAAAAAATATTACATCAATTCGCCCACTTCGTGAAGGAGTAATTGCGGATTATGATATTGCTGCACAAATGCTTAAAGCTATTTTGCGTAAAGCAAGTAGAAAGATTGGTCGATCGATTAGAAAACCAGTCGTGATTGTCTGTGCCCCATCTGGAAGTACCGCAGTAGAAAAACGCGCGATTGAAAATGCCGTCAAAAGCTTTGGGGTAAAAGAAGTTCATTTAATTGATGAACCCGTAGCTGCTGCCATTGGGGCTGGCTTACCCATTAGTGAACCAATTAGTAGCGTGATCGTTGATATTGGTGGTGGGACAAGCGAAGTCGCCATCATTTCATATGGTGGCATTGTTACTTCACACTCTGTTCGTGTCGCTGGTGATAAGATGGATGAGGAAATTGTTCACTATATTCGTCAAAAGAATAACGTGTTAATCGGCTATCAAACAGCTGAACGAATTAAAATGGAAATAGGTTATGCTCTTGTTGACCACGAACCCTTGTCGGTTAAAGTGAGTGGTCGTGATTTAGTCACTGGATTACCAAAGGAAATTACCGTCACCTCTCTAGAAGTTCAAGAGGCCATTCGTGAATCACTTGAAAGTATTGCAAGTACCATTCATGAAACACTTGAAGACTCACCACCAGAGTTAAGTGGTGATATTGTTGATCAAGGCATTACCTTGGCAGGTGGAGGAGCTTTACTTCGTGGAATGGAAGAGTGGTTAAAAGAGGAACTCTCTGTCCCTGTTCGAGTAGCTAGTGACCCACTAAATGCAATTGCCATCGGAACAGCTGAATCCATTAAACAAATGAGTAAATTTAAAAAGCTTGGATAATTAACGAAAACGATTCCCCTGTCCGCTTGACAGGGGAATAGTGGTTCTACGTCAAGTAACGTTGGTGAGGAATTTTAGCCAACATATATTTAGTTGTTTATTATTTAATGACTTTGTTTCGATTGCTTTGAATTTGAAATGGATCATAATGCGTTTTTTATAATTATAAAAGTTCCGATAGCCATACGCTACTTTACTTAGTACCTTAATCTTGTTGCTTATTCCTTCCATTCGACCATTATTATATGGATACGTAAAACTATTCTTGATATAAGGGAGATGCTTTCTTAACGTCTTTAAGCTTGTTCTCATGTGACTAGAGATAAGAGAAGAGCTTCGCTCTTTTAATACACTTTCTAATCCTTTAAAAAGGTTCATGTCAATCGCCTTTAATAAACGTTGATAAAGTTCATCATTTGCTTTTAACTCAGGATCATAGTTTAACATTTCTTCAACAATACTTTTCTCTAGCCGTTGCCCAAACAAAGAATAATATTTGTCATTTGTAGAAGATCGTTTCCTTTCACTTTTTAATATGAGCTTCCAGTATCGCTTTAGCCGACGGTATTTTTTCATGTCCTCACGATTTGATGTCTTGAATCGATTCATGATTTTCACACGTGTTTTATTCATTGATCGATTAATCAATTGAACTAAGTGAAAACGGTCAATGATAATCTCAGCCCGAGGGAAAATCTCTTGAATGACATGAACATAGCTAGCGTTCATATCAATGGTGATTGTTTTGGCATGTCGACGGTCATTAAGGCTATAGTTGGCGATAAAATGATTTTTTATCACACGGCTTGTACGCGCTTCTAAAATGTCTAAAATATCACCTGTTTCAGTATTAATATATTCAAAGGCCATCAATCCTTTTGCCTATTTAAATTCATCAAATGATAAATTTTCGGGTAATGCCTGGTGATGGTGCTTGATGGATGGTGCTGTTTTATCAATCTCTCGTTGAGCAGTGTGCCAAGATACAGAACAATCTCTAGAAAGTGAGTTTATAGACTGTGCTTCACCGCTTTTCAAAATAATCATCGCCTTTGATTGATTTGAAATATGACAGCTTGTTTCAACAATTGAGGTTTTAGCCGTAAAACTACTCCGACACGCTTTACAGAAAAAACGCTGTTTCTTTAGTTTAAGAAAGGTTAATGAGGTACCCGTCATTGGCAAGGTAATCCTAGACGTTTGTTTTCCATTTTTAATCACAACGTAGTTTTCATTCTTGATCCCACACTTTCCACAATGGGTTGGGTCATAGGTCAATTCACCACTAATAAATTTACATGGTTTCCCGTTGTATTCACTGGGTATCACACAACCAGATGAAGAAGTTATGTTTTCATCTTGAACATCGATCAGAAATCTTATATCATTACAAGTAGACAAGTGAGTTCCCTCTCAGGATTATGGTTTTAGTCGACTTCAATTCTAAAGGGAAACTCACTTGTTTTCTATATTTAAATTTAAAAATATGAATCATCCATCACAAATTGATCTGCGACAAATCGGACGATTTGATGATTAGCAGTTAGCCGAACCGTAGACTCCTATGGGAACAGCACGCGTCCGAAGATCCGCTAAGAAAAGCTTTTTAAGCTTTTCTTAGCTAGCTGAGGTCGTGCCCATGGAACGCGAAGGTTCGGCTAACTGCGGGTTTATAACGTGAGTTATAAATGAGACAAATCATAAAATATTTAAATAAAAATATAGCGTCAATGAGTTCTGTTTTTTTACTCACCAACGCTATATATTGTACAACCGGAATAGTTTATTTTATCCAAGCTTGTTTATTTATAATTGAACCGTTAAAATAGTTGTTTCACCTTTTACAACTGATTTGTTAATATCTTTCTCAACTGAGCCAACCTCACTTGTAATCACAAGCGGCGTAATCGTTTTTGCTTTTTCAGCAACAAAGTCAAGATCAACAGTTACAAGTGGATCACCAACTTTCACTTGATCACCTTGCTTAACATGAGCTGTAAATCCTTCTCCATCAAGCATAACAGTGTCTAATCCAATATGAATTAAATATTCTACGCCTGCTTTTGACTTGATTCCAACCGCATGTTTGGTTGGGAATAAATTAACGACTTCTCCACTCACAGGTGCAACAACTTGTCCCTCGGAGGGCTTAATTGCAATCCCATCACCCATCATTTTTTCTGAAAAAGTTGGATCGGGTACTTCTGTCACGTCAACAGCCTCTCCGGTAACTGGTGAAACTACTACTTCTTCATTACTTTCTTCTTTTTTAAATAATTTTTTAAACATTATTCATTTCCTCCTAAATTTTCTCTATAATTTATTTATACCCATTATTTAAATGCTTTAAGCATTTATCAAAGATTAAGGTCCGTTTCTGTTAGACACTCTTTCAATGCCAGTAATTCCTCATTTGAAAGGGTAATGCCTTTTCCCATTTTTTCATGGTCCGGTGCCCAATCTCGCAAATCATATTTTGCCTCACGCTTATTCCATGATACAAGATTTAATTCTTTTGTCCACCCTGATTTTGCTTTAGATAGCACACCAATATGTTTGATGATTTCATAGTTAATTTCTGCCATTATTAATTAACCTCCTGTTTATCCTAACTATATAGACCAGTTTTTGAGTGAATCAATGGTATATGTTGGTTGTTCAACGATATTCTCCAAATCTGTCTTCGTTGTAACACCAGAGAACACAAGTAATGAATCAATGCCTGCATGAATACCTGCTAAAATATCTGTCGCATAATTATCACCGATCATTAGTGTTTCTTCTTTACTTGTCCCAAGCACTGCTAACGCTTGATCAACAATAATCGATTCAGGTTTGCCAATAAATTTTGGCTCTACACCTGTCGTAACTGAAAGAACGGACACTAACGAACCAGCACCTGGTAAAAAGCCCCGTTCAGTAGGTAGAGCAACATCACCATTTGTTGCAACAAATTTTGCTCCGTTACGAATAGCTAAAGCACCTATTGTCAACTGCTCATATGTGATATCACGTGCAAGACCCATCACAACGTAATCAACAGCCGTTTCAGTAATCGTTAAACCGGCTTCTTCTAGAGCGTAAATTAATCCTTCCTCGCCAATTGGGTATACTCGAGCATCTGGATCTTGTTCAGCTATGTACGTTGCTGTTGCCATACTAGAGGTAAAGACATTTTCTTCTTCAGCTGGAACTCCCATTCCCTTTAGCTTATCAGCAACAAAACGTGGCTGTTTCGTTGAATTATTCGTCAAAAAGAGATATGGGAGCCCTTGTTCTTTTAAGTCTTTTACGAATTGGACGGCTTCAGGGATTTTTTCAGTTCCATTATAAACTGTTCCATCTAGATCAATCAAATAACTTTTGTATTTTTTCATCATTTACCCCCAAATTAAATTTTAAAATTATTTGTTATTTTCTGAATACATGATAAGATAGTACATAACTAACATAGAGATTATACCTTTTTTACACGAATAATGTAAAATAATTTATTAAAAAGGATTAAAGTGATATGTTATCTATAGGGAATGATAACATATTCTTTTTAAATTTAATATTAAAGAGAGGTAATTAAAGTAAATGACACGTCAAACACCTAAAACAGTATTTGTTATTTTCGGAGCGACTGGAGACTTAGCTAACCGAAAATTATATCCATCACTGTATCGATTATATCGTAATAAAAAATTATCTAAACATTTTGCAGTGGTTGGGGTTGCAAGACGTCCTTTAACAAACGAGGATTTTCGTAATAATGTTAAAACATCAATCGAAAACTTCAAAGAGGATCCCATTGATCATGATGAATTTGCCTCCCACTTTCACTATAATCCATTTGATGCCCAGCATTTATCAGAGTATCAAAAGCTTGATAATTTCATCAATCAACTTGATCAAAAGTATGAAGCTGGTGGAAATCGTATTTTCTATATGGCTATGGCACCGAACTTTTTTGGACCCATTGCAGCTAATTTAAAATCACAAGGATTAACAGACAATAGCGGCTTTTCAAGGCTTGTCATTGAAAAACCCTTTGGTCACAATCAAGAAACAGCACAAAAACTTAATGATCAGATTGGGCAAGCTTTTTCGGAAGACCAAATCTATCGAATTGACCATTATTTAGGAAAACAAATGGTACAAAATATTGAAATTGTGCGTTTTGCCAATGCTTTATTCGAACCATTATGGAATAACCAATATATCTCTAATGTTCAAATTACATCAAGTGAAGTACTCGGTGTTGAAGAACGAGGTCGTTATTATGATGATTCAGGTGCTCTTCGTGATATGGTACAAAATCACATGCTCCAAATGGTTTCATTAATCGCCATGGAACCACCAGCAAAGTTACATCCTGATGAAGTCCATTATGAGAAGGTTAAAGTTTTACGCAGTCTGCGTCCATTAGATCCAACAAACGTTAATGATTACTTCGTCCGTGGTCAATATGATAAAGGAGAAATTGATAGCCTTACTGTCGATCGTTACCGTGATAGTAATGGTGTTGATGAAGACTCAAACACTGAAACTTTTGTTGCCGGTAAATTCATGATTGATAATTTCCGTTGGGCTGGTGTTCCTTTTTATATTCGAACAGGGAAACGAATGGCAAAGAAATCAACTGAAATTGTGATTCAATTCAAAGATTTGCCGATTAATTTATACAAAGACAAAGGGGACACCATTGATCCGAATCTACTTGTCATTCGCATTCAACCGGATGAAGGGATCACCTTACATTTAAATGCTAAAAAAACAGATTATGATACGACGAGTACACCTATTTCTATGCACTATGATAAAGCAGATGAAGGGCTTGAAAGTCCAGAAGCTTACGAAGTCTTACTAAATGATTGTTTAAATGGAGACTCGACAAGCTTTGTCCACTCAGATGAAGTTGCATTATCGTGGAAGTTTATTGATGTCATTTCCGACACTTGGTCAAAAGAAACAGCAGACTTTCCAAACTATGTTTCTGGGACCAATGGGCCAGATCAAGCTGATGAATTATTAGCTAAAGATGGTTTTCACTGGTGGGAAGTAAAGAACTAAATGATTAAGCTTCAGATTCTATTTAGATTGAATCTGAAGCTTTTTTGATTTCTGCACGACTTTCGTGATTTGTGTGTGCAGGACTTCTTGTTTTTGTAAGGGTAGTCTAAATAATTTCCTAATCCCTTTGATAGGAGCCAAATGAGATCGTTTACTTCTATTATCCATCACTCACCCGCTCCAGTTACAGGTATTTTGTTCAGAGATTTACTTATAAAACAATATCCCTTTTCTTCTCTCGCCTCCATAAAAGTATCATAAATATCACACTGACTGCGAGCAACGTACTATACGAGGTTGGAACAAACCATTGTGGCAGCCAAAGACTAATGATATTTGTCACTACATAATTTAATCCAAAAGCAAGTATTCCGATAACGACTGGAATTTGTATACCAATTAGAACAATATAGTTCGATGCAATAGTTGAAAAAGACATGACTAAAAGAGTATAAACAATGCTGAGAATGTAAATACCTGCTATCGACAGTATCATGTACTGGAAAAACGTCGGATCATACCAATAATAAGACCCAATAAATAGATAAATTGGCACATCAAAAAACATGGATATATTATTTAGCAAGTAAAGACTCAGATAAAAAGTAAGCAAGCCTGTTATAACAAACAAAGCAGAAATCAAACCTGCGATAGCTTTTGTCTTATAAAGATTTCTGCCTTTTTTACTTGTATACTGTAAATCAAGTAAGCTCCTAGAACGATCATTTATATAGATTGGCGATATGACCAACGCGACACTCAATATAATCGCAATGGTGACATTAGAAATAAAATTTTTAAAGTTATCTAACACATAGCCTGTATAGACTTGATAATGCCCGGCATCTGCCAACTCTTGATAGCGCACCTTTTGTTTGGCATTTGCCTTGCTTTTTTGTAAATCTAAGCTCTCTTCCTTACTCTCATAAAAGTCAATTAAGCTCGTTCTCTCTTGCAGTTCCCAAAAAACAGCAACATTGTCGTCAAACATAATCTGGTCGCTTAAGTCACTGTGTACTTCGTTATCCCAATCCATATTCCCAAAATCTCCATATGTTAAAATTCCTGCATGCGTAGACTCTTGATTAGATTGTAAATAATAATTGGCTTCTTCCACCCGCGTTTCATAGGTCTGTTTAAAATCTGAAAATTCCTCTTCAGAAAAATTAGCTCCGTATTTATTTACCATCTCTACTCCAATTTTATACGAAACACCATGTTGACCGTCGCTAGAGGGAAAATAATTAATATCATATTCTATTAAAAGAAAGTATACAATCCCATTTACAAAAATAAGTAAGACTAGTGTTTTCCATGTGAACAGCTTTTTTATTTCATATAACAGAATCCGCATAAGACTTCTCCTTAATGAATTTCTAGTTTGTTAAACCTTTTAAGACCAAAGATAAGTAAAGCAATCATAATCACCGTCCAAACACTGACAGTCATTAATTCATAATTCTTAAACATTGTCAGCCCAATGCTTCCCATAAAGAACAGATGAGGATTCACCACGAGCGATACGGGCGTAAATAAGGAAATGAAAAGCCCATTTGACGATAGGGGCATATAGTCCGGTATGATAAAAGTTATCCCGAAAAAGATTGCAAAAAGAAAGAAAGTAAAGTAACTGTTTTTTACAAATGAAGCAATGACAAAGGCAATGATTGTAAAGAGCAACATGCACACGTACACAAGTAAGATACTCCAAAGTAAGAATGTCAAAAATGATAGATCCCACCAGGAAACATACGGCAAATCGTACTCCCAGTTAAATGCACTGCTAATCGAACTTCCCCATAGATTCGAGTAATCGAATACTGAAAAATAGGTAAGAAGTGTCATTCCCATCAATAAAGCGGTAATTACCGTCGTCGTCAATAAGGAAGCAGCAAACTTATCCTTCATTAAATTTCGGCCTCTTTTTGTTGAATAGGTAATAAGCTGTGTGCGATTTTCAAACTCATAGTTGGTAAGTAGAGCGGTTGCTAACACTATTAAAATTAAGGATTCAAAAATCAAATCTCTAAACACTGTTCGAAATAGAAAACTATGCATTTTATATTGCTGCCCGATAAAAAACCATTCGCTATGTTCCTCCTTTTCTTGCACTTCCTCGAACCGATTGGAAAGTTTTTCGTATTCCTCTTTCAATGTACCTGCAGCCTTTCCACTCAGACCGTACATTTCGACTCGATCCTCTGCAATCTTTTCCCAATCCAGTTGTGCATACTCGCTGTCAATATTTTCTGCCATATTCAAATATAGTTCTCTGACATTTAATTGATTAAAAATAGCCCACTCTGCTTCACTGTACATGTCATAGTCACTGGGTGGCAAGCTATCTAGAAATTCATTGATACTACTGAATTCCTGTTCCGTATGCTTTCCAGTAATTTGGTGTAACTGTACAAGGTTCTTCTGCTGATCCTGTTTAAATTCTTCCAATGATTCAGGGGTAATTTTAGTCCCATAGTCTCTTGCTATTGCATTCGCGACCGTTAATTCCTCTTTAAAGTAGGAATGACTGAAAATCAAATAGATGTTAAATACCATAAATAAGAGAATTAACCCTATTAAGACTGGCGATATGAATGCCTTTTTACATTCATGAAAAATAATTCTCATCGACTTTACACTTCCCTCTGCATTTCATCTCGATATTCGTACAAGAAGACATCTTCTAGATTGGGGATTACTGGATTCCATTCTCCTTCCATCTCGCCTTTATGAATAAAACGTATCCGCATATCGTCCTGTTCTTGCTTTTCCGATAGAATCATATAACTTTTTCTAAATGCCTCCAATTGTTCGAAAGGAATCGTTGTTTCGAAAACATGGCCATCAAGTGACTTACAAATCCTTGCTACCGATTCTTTATAAAGGATTTGTTGATTTTTAATCATGATTACCTCATTTGCAATCGATTCAATATCCGATACGATATGTGTTGAAATAATAATCAGCCTGTCCCGTGCCAAATCAGAAAGCAGATGACGGAAGCGGGCACGTTCTTTTGGATCTAATCCGGCAGTAGGCTCATCCAAAATCAAGATTTTCGGGTCATTTAAAAGTGCTTGTGCAATTCCAACGCGCTGAATCATTCCTCCCGAAAATTTTCGTAGCTTTTTATTCATCACTTTGCGTAAGGCGACTTTTTCCAGCAGCTCCGGAATGATTGCCATTGCCGTCTTTTTCTCCATTCCTTTTAATGCAGCCAAATACAGCAAATATTGCTTCGGTGAGTAATTTTTGTAAAAACCAAACTGCTGTGGCAAATATCCGAGCAATTCCCGATAATCTTCATCCATCGTCAAGATGTTCTGACCATTGTAAAAGATTTCTCCTTTACTCGGGGCAATTAAGGTGGCAAGCATTTTTATCAATGTTGTTTTTCCTGCACCGTTTGGGGCAAGCAGTCCGTATACCCCATTTGTAAATTCCAAATTAATATTGTTTAGGGCATTAAAATTTCCATAGTGCTTACTCACGTCTTTTACAATAATCATGCTACAAAACTCCCTCCGCCTGTTTAAAATTAATTAATTTTTTTAATAAGTGTATGTGAAGCGGTATACAGCCGATCAGCACAATCCCATAAACAAGTAAGGGAATGTTTTCAAGTATGTTATAATACAGCCCATGATTCATATATCTTAAAAGGATATTTCCAGCCGTCCAACCCATGACGATCATCACTACAGCAATGGTAGTACGCCGTTTCATCAACGTATATAGGAATATAACTGAGAATATGAATAATCCTGTTACGGAAATCATAAATGCCCGCCAAAATTGCACATCATCATACGTCATCACAAAAAATAAAATGGTAATCGAATTGACCAAAATCGCTAGTACACTAAATATAAGCATCCTAAATGCAATGATTTGATAAACATTATATTTACACGCCATTTCAACTTCATATGTTGCATTTGTAATTTTATTTGCATAGGTAAATACCGATAAAGCAATAAATAAAGCTGGTGAAATAAGAAAGATAAAACCATATAAGTCATCCGCTTGGGCTGACTCTGGTCTAATAAAAAAAGTGCACAGTAAGGTCATTGCAGTAATAAACACAAATATAAGTTCTGAACGATCGGAAAATAAATCCCTCATACCAACTTGCTGATACATTGATTTTACAAAAGTAAAAAATGATTCATTACGTTTCATACCGCTAGCGACAATATGGTCGATTTGCTGCTGAATCGTCTGTTCATTCGGTAAAGGAATCGTTAATTTTTCTTTATTCATCGTAACCCCCCATTCGTTTTCTAATTCTTTTCAAGACAGCATAATACTTCGTTTTCACTGTTGATTCTGGAATCATTTCCATCTGCGCAATTTCCTGAAAGGTATACTCACCAAAAAGTTTCAATCGAATGATTTGCTGTGCTCCAGCATCGAGTTCATTAACAAATGTAGTGACCTTCTCAACGTCTTCTTTATACTCAAGCGAAATCGCTAAATCATCTTCACTTGTAAATTCATAATCCTCGATTGGTTCTAATTGTTTCGTATCTTTGTAGCTTTTCGATCGGTAATAATCAACAAGCCGATTCGATGCTACCTTATAAAGCCACGTCCGAAACGATGCTTTCTTGCTATCGTAATTTTTAAGCGACCTTAACACGCTAATAAAAATTTCCTGTGTGAGATCTAGCGACAACTCCCGATTAAGGGTTTGCTTAAAAACAAAGGCGTAAATTTCTTTGTAATATTTATTAACAAGTTTATTAGCCGCTAGATCACTAGTATTTCGCTGTATTTTTTTAATCCAAATTCCTTCATTATTCATACTTCCACCGCTTACTTTTCAATGATGACAACCACCCTATAGATATATTCGTAATAAGTTCCATAATAGTTTGGATAATTCAGCATTAATTTTTCAAAAAGGTCATATTTCTTTTTAAATTGTAGTTTTCATTGCTAAATGCTTTCCGATTTTGAATAAAACGAAACTTCAATCAGTGGGAGCTAGGGGAACGCAGACTAAAACCGTCACCTCCTGGGACTGTGATTACTCGTCCCACCGACAACATTTGTGAAAACGCTTGTGTGACCAACATCATGTTGGCCCGAGTGAATCAGGACATTAGCTCACCTGATCTCCCACCTATATAGATTCATTTTCTTTCTCTATTTTGAGGTGGGAGTTTTACGGACGGGTTATCTGTAATAAAATTTTAACGGCAATTAGTAAGCGGGAAATAAGCCTTTTTACTATCTTGGTTGAAGTCAACTCTCTAGCAACAGGACATATGCGAGACTCCTCGAAAATAAAGATCTATTTTCTTCGTGCGATGTATTGCTTCGTAGCTTTCCTTGTCCTATGGGAACAAGTCTTTTCGGTGGGGCGAGTAACCGCAGCCCCAGCACGAGCTGAAGATCCACTAAGGCAAGCGGTCTTTACTTGACTTAGTTAGCTGAAGCCGTGCCCATGGAAAGCGAGTATATGTCATGTTGCGGTATGTTTCTGCTCTTTTTACATAAAAACAGGAACTGACTTTGTCATTAAGTAAGTATTCTTTCCTCTAAATTTTATACTTTCTTATCTACTTTAGAAAAACTTGCTTTCGCTCGTCCTATTGAGCAAAAGCATTCGTTTTACTTATACTTGGGACATTAAAATTTCTGCTTCATCAAACAACTTCTGAGCTAAAATTTTATACGTTCCTAACGTGAAAAAAATACGTTTCTCATTAAGAAAAGCGTATAATAAAAATTTAATACTTTAGTGAATGTCATAATCCTGATTTATTGGCACATCACTCCAACATGTAGTTTCGAAGATTTTTTCTTAACTACATATTGGAGTGAAGGAGTGTTTTTGGTAATTATGAAATTTATTCATTTAAATATTTTTTATATTTGAGTTTTAAAATAGCAACTGTAACAATAATTTTAGGCAGGAAATTATCAGAGTACCTTCTTAAAAAATACACATAATAAACGTTTTAAAACATACAAGGCGGGGATTCAGGCAAGGAACGATATCATTTTAAGCCTTTTTCAATCATTCCAAATCCTATTAAACCAACGTTAACTAACCAAATCAAGTATACCCTCTATTCCTCATCAATCTCTTTTGGCTACAACTTCAATTTCAACATCTGCACCCAAAGGTAATTCTAATACGGCTATGCATGTTCGAGCAGGATAGGGTTCCTCAAATTGTTCCTCGTAAACTTGATTCATCTCTTCAAAGTACTTCATACTTGTAAGATACACGTTTACCTTAACAACATGATCAGAAGTTAAATTAGCAACGTTTAAAACTTCAAAAAGGTTGTTAAAACACTCTTGAGTTTGTTCTGCAATACTTGTTACATGCTTCCCTTCTCCTAAGCTGTTTCTTGCTGTTTGTCCCGATAGATAAATATATTCACCGCTATCTACCGCATGAGAGTACGGTCCAGATGCCATAATATTTTCTGAATGATACGTTTTTCTAACCAACATTTATACCTCCTTTTTCTATCAATCATACCTTGTTTTATTGGAATTTTAGATGTCTTAAGATGCTAAATTCAAAAACACGGCCCATTTTCTGAGCCGTGTTTGTAAATTTTATTATTCCATCCATTCGGTGTGGAATATACCTTCTTTATCGATACGCTGATACGTATGAGCTCCAAAATAATCACGTTGTGCTTGGAGTAAGTTTGCTGGTAAAGTCGCTGTTCGGTAACTATCAAAATAAGCTAAGGCACTTGCAAAGCCAGGCACTGGAATACCACGCTCCATAGCAATTGATAACACTTTACGTAATGATGTTTGATATTTCTCAACAATTTCCTTAAAGTATTCATCAAGCATCAAGTTAGCAAGTTCTGGATCACGGTCATAAGCATCTTTGATTTTTTGTAAGAATTGAGCACGAATAATACAACCACCACGGAAGATCATCGCAATCGCACCATAGTCTAAGTTCCAATCATTCTCTTCAGATGCCGCACGCATTTGAGCGAATCCTTGTGCATATGAAGTGATCTTACTCATGTAGAGTGCTTCGCGAATCGCTTCAATCAATTCATCTTTATCTCCTTCATATGGCGCATCTTGAGCTGATGGACCACGCAAGATTTGGCTAGCTTTAACACGTTCATCTTTCATTGCAGAGATAAAGCGAGCAAAGACAGATTCTGTCACAACAGGGAGGGGCACACCAAGATCTAAAGCACTTTGGCTCGTCCATTTCCCTGTTCCTTTTTGTCCAGCTGTATCTAAGATAACATCTACTAACGGTTTACCTGTTTCGTCATCAGCCTTAGTGAAGATATCAGCTGTAATCTCAATTAAATAGCTATCCAATTCACCTTTGTTCCATTCTGAAAAAACTTGATGCAGTTCATCAGCTGATAACCCAAGAATATGCTTTAGCATAAAATAAGCTTCACTAATGAGTTGCATATCACCGTATTCGATTCCATTATGCACCATCTTTACATAATGTCCTGCACCGTTGGGTCCAATATAAGTCACACATGGATCACCATTTACCTTTGCTGAAATGGCTTCAAAGATAGGTGCAACATGTTGATAGGCTTCTTCTTGCCCGCCTGGCATAATTGCAGGACCTGTAAGTGCGCCCTCTTCTCCTCCAGATACACCTGTCCCAATAAAATGGATTCCTGATTGGTCTAATTCTTTATTCCGCCGCATTGTATCTTGATAAAAAGTATTTCCACCATCAATTAAAATATCTCCGTCATCTAAAAGTGGTTTTAATGATTCAATCGTTGCATCTGTTGCTCCGCCTGCTTTAACCATCAACATGATTTTACGAGGCTTTTCCAAAGAATCCACAAATTCCTCAATTGTCTTTGCTCCTAGGAAATTCTTTCCCTTTGCCTCATTTTCAATAAAATCTTCTGTCTTTTTGTAGGTGCGATTAAACACCGAAACAGAATAGCCTCTACTTTCTACGTTTAAGGCTAGGTTTTTACCCATAACTGCCAAACCAATGACGCCAAATTGTTGTTTCGTCATATTTTTTAGCTCCTTTTTCTATGTAATTCTTGTTCTATCATACGTGGAAAAATTTTATTTCGCAACTTTTCCCTGCTGATGTTCAATTCCATATACATAACTTATAACAGATTAGATAAGGATGCAATCGAATTTTTGCACTATCTACGTATTATATTTCTTCGACGATCGTATAAGTAAAGCTAAGGCTTTCACTATAAGGATTTGACGACAATCCAATTTTTCTGAAAATTCGATTAGTTCTGATCTAGAGATTATTCTAGAATGAACTTTCTGATCGCAACAGCAACACCGTCATCCTCATTGGATTCCGTCACCCAATCGGCCATTTTTTTAACAATATCTTGTCCATTTCCCATCGCAACACCTGCTGCAGCTGCTTCGATCATTTTAAAATCATTCATACTATCACCAACAGCCATAACTTGATCAAAATGTAGACCCAAATCATCTAGTAAAAATTGAATCGCACTAGCCTTGTGCACACCTTTGGGATTTAGCTCCATATTCGTTAAACTTGAGTTACTTAATTCTACCGTATCTATTAAAGTGAGCTGTTGCATTTTTGTCTCCCTAATCTTGTCATCCTGAACGTCAAAACCAACTTTCAAACATTCCCGCTCTAAATAATTGTCTGGTAATTCATTCCGGTAAATATGATCATGTGAGACAAACCAAAAGAAAGAAGGATATTGTTGATGAATCCTAAAAATCTCCTTTACTGTCGTCTGATCAAAAGGTTGACTTTTTAGCAACGTACCAGATCTCGTCCATATTTCCCCACCATTTAGGGTAATCATATAATGGACATCAAGTTTTTCAGCAATTTCTAAACTTGTCCTCCGACTGCGCCCCGTCGCAATAACAACTTCCACTCCTTTCGCCTGAGCTTGCCGAACCGCTTCAACTGTTTCTTCACTTACCGAATGCCCATTGAATTGAGCAACTGTTCCATCTAAGTCTAAGGCAACCAGCTTAATATCTTTTCCCATATAAATTCCCCCTCTCGACTATTACTTAAATGATAGCATGATCAAGGAATAAGGTGAAATGAAAGGGATTATTATTTAAACGTAAACCTTAATAAAGTGAAACTTCGTTCATATAGGGAATTTATTTCTAGCCCTACTGATAGAACTGCGAGCAATCAAAATTCAAGTGTTGATATACATTTTTCAGATCAAATGTTATAATGAGATTAGTTGGATCATATAATAAAAGGTCACAGCAGGAACTGTGACCTTAAGATAAGCGGTTCCCCCAGTGGGTTCGGCTATCGTAGGATAGACCTCACCTAGTTACTTGTTGGGCAAATAGGGAGGTCTATTTTTGTTTGATCATTGCGACAATTAAAGCGAGTAATGAAATGATAAGGGTACCAAAACCAAATAGCACCATGAAAATTTCATAAATACTCATAGGCATCACCCCTTTAGTTAGGGTTAGCCGACCTCACCTGAACAGAACGTTATCTTATTTGATCATAACATAATGCGAACTAATGTTCTAGTTTTGGTTAAAAATTGTGACTAATGACTTATCATAGCTTCACATTATTTTATCGAGTTATGTGAAATTTCTGATATTTAATAGCCTCTGTTTGATTCTCTTATTGACGTTTACCAAAAATACTGATAGGATTTCTTTAATAACTAAATAGTCGCAATGAATATTATGGATAACACTATAATAGGAGCAACTTCTGGAGAGCTCGCTTTGGCGGCACCGAAGGATTCATAATCTCAGGTAAAAGAACAGAAGACAACATAATGAAGATCGGCATTAATGTTGTCACTGAGATTGGGGAAAAGCTCCAATCTTTTTTTATACACTAAGTAATGGATAAAATTTCAACATAACAAATATTTTAGTGTCTTAAGAATAATGAAAACTAATGTTTTCGTTCAACAGAATGAATATAAGTCAGTTTTTTAGTTATTTTTTTCGAAAATATATAATGAGGTGATGAGGATGCAAAAACGCGCAGTTGTAACAGTAGTGGGGAAAGATCAAGTTGGGATTATTGCTCGTGTGACAAATGTATTGGCGGACTTTAACATGAATATCCATGACATTAGTCAAACGATTTTACAGGACTATTTTACAATGATGATGATTGTTGATATTGCCGAACAAAATCAACTAGAACATGTATTAGCAGCCTTCGAAACGATTGAAGATGAAATGAATTTAAGGATTAGTATTCAACTTGAGGATGTTTTTCAGGCAATGCATCGGATTTAAAGGGAGGAATTTAGATGGCAATCGCTCATAGTGAAATTCAAGAAACGATACGAATGGTGGAAATAGAAAGTCTCGATATTCGAACAGTTACGATGGGCATTAGCTTACGCAATTGTGCGGATAGTAATTTTGAAACAGTCAAAGAGAAGGTTTATCAAAAAATTACCGACTATGCTGGCAATCTTAAATCTGTTGCCGAACAAGTCGAAAAAGAATATGGAATTCCTATTATTAATAAACGGATTTCGATTACACCAATTGCAGAGATACTAGGTGATGCGACTGTTGAACAAGCCGTTGAATTAGCACAAACACTCGATCAAGCAGCTAAAAAAACGGGTGTAGATTTTATTGGTGGCTACTCAGCACTCGTTCATAAAGGGATGACGAATAGTGATCAAACCCTGCTAAATGCAATTCCCCAAGCACTTGCAACGACTGATCGTGTCTGTAGTTCTGTTTCTATCGGCTCAACACGTGCAGGGATCAACATGGATGCAGTAAAGCAATTAGGTGAAATTATTAAAGAAACAGCCGAATTAACCAAGGATAATCAAAGTATTGGTTGTGCGAAATTCGTTGCTTTCTGTAATCCTGTTGAAGACAACCCATTTATGGCTGGCGCTTTTCATGGTAGTGGTGAAGGTGAAGCTGTGTTAAGTGTAGGTGTAAGCGGACCAGGCGTTGTGCTTAATGCTTTAAAACGATTTCCTGATGCTGATTTGGGTGAAGTAGCCGATGTGATTAAGAAAACAGCTTTCAAAATTACTAGAGCTGGGGAATTATTAGGGCGTGTCGTAGCAGATCGGCTAAATGTTCCTTTTGGCATCATGGATTTATCCTTAGCACCGACCAATGCCATGAACGATAGTGTGGCAGAAATCCTTGAAGAAATTGGCTTAGAGAGTGTGGGAACACATGGGACGATTGCTGCCCTCGCATTGATGAATGATGCAGTCAAAAAAGGGGGAGCAATGGCAAGCTCTTATGTCGGGGGTCTGAGTGGCGCATTCATTCCCGTTAGTGAAGATAATGGGATGATTCGCGGTATTGAGGAAGGTTCATTAACATTAGACAAACTTGAGACGATGACCTGTGTCTGTTCTGTCGGCCTCGACATGATCGCTTTATCTGGAGAGGCAACACCAGAAACACTAGCAGGAATTATTGCTGATGAAGCGGCAATTGGCATGATTAACAAAAAGACAACAGCCATTCGGGTTATCCCTGTGGTCGGTAAAAAGGAAGGCGAAATTGTTGAATTTGGCGGCCTACTTGGTCGTGCACCGATCATTGGTGTCAAACCCTTTAGCTCTGAAAAAATGATCAAACGCGGTGGACGCATTCCCGCTCCACTACAATCATTGATTAATTAAGTTTGATAAAAAAGCTGACTTTCGTTCAATAAATAGAACGAAAATCAGCTTTTTATGTGAAGAAAAGCAAACTTAACTCAAACCACTACATTTTGTTTTCCCTTCACTTAATAATCCCATTGATCCCTCAATTTAAGATATAAGACAAATAGAATTTGCTCGATTTCTCTTGCCTGACGATCTTGAGGATCGATCGCAAGCTTTGGTAATAAAATATCGCCTACCTGCCTTGTCAATTTGTCTTTTTCGTAGTTTGCTAAGGTTAAATAGCGTTGACAATAGGTTTTGACCAATTCAAAATCACGTTCCTTTACTTGATCAAGCAAAAATGAATCAAATTGAATCGTATCTTCTGTCCAATTATTTCTTCTGATCACTTTTTCAATCGGATCCTTTTTGTTCTTTTTACGCCCAAGACCTTGATCATGAACAACAATCGTACCAGCAACTAAATCACCCAGTCGCTTATGCTTCGAATGAACAAGAATCAAAATAATGCCTAACAAATAACTTACCGGTAATTCATCAATGATCCGTAAAAGATTTCGAATCATGCTAGATAGAAGGGTAATTCGATGCCCATTGTCTTGAATCACACGAATTCCTAATATTCTTTTTCCAATGGTTTTACCCTTCCAGAAAAATTCACATAAAATAAAATAACTCCATTCAATTGCAAAAACTAAAAGGATAACACCGGCTATTAACCATAAAAAGGCTTGATCTAAAACTAAATTAAACAAACTGGATTCAAAACTAAAAAATAGCCCCAGAAAAATAATTAAATATAATAGCCCGATCACACATTGATCAATGATAAAGGCTGGTGCGCGACTGCCTAATCCAGCCATGGTATACTTCAATGACACATACTCCGGTGTTTTAATCTCAGCTTGCTCTAACATATTTGATGTCTCCTCTATTCATGTCTAATAAAAAACGTTATACTAGGGTTAGCAATTATTTACTACCCAAAAGGTGGCTTTTTTACATGCAGCTCAAACAATTTATTCGGCACAATCGAAAAGATTGGCATCAGCTTGAACAAATGATTAAAAGCTTTAATAAACAACGAGCTAAACCAACAAGTCAAGCGATTGAGACATTCGATCAACTTTATCAAAAAGCAACTCAGAACTTATCCTATAGTCAGACCTTTTTTCCTGATGCAGAAGTGACTGAGCACTTAAATCTATTGGTTAGCCGTGCTCATAATGTCATTTATCAAACCGAACATTCTTCATGGAAGCAATTTAAAAACTTTTTCCTTGAAAAGTTCGTTGGCTTACTTATCGAACAATGGCGGCCGATTATCATCGCCGCACTCTTATTTTTTCTAGGCGGTCTGGCAGGGTTTCTCGTTGTCAGTCAAGACCTGCTTCATTTAGAAATTCTTTTACCTGGCACGTTAAGTAATGTCTTACCTCCTGAGGAACTAGCTGCAAATACCCAAGCCGATCAAATAGATGGGGCCATGATGTCCGCTACGATTATGACGAATAATATCCAGGTGGCTATCCTTGCCTTTGCGAGTGGAATCACATTTGGACTATTAACCATCTATCTCTTAATCTATAACGGACTTGTCGTTGGTGCCCTCGCTGGCTTATTCTGGCATTCTGGAAGTTCATATATCTTTTGGGCTTATATCGTTCCACATGGTGTCATTGAATTGTTAGCTATTTTTATCGCTGGAGGTGCCGGCTTACTGATGGGTTACAAGTTATTAGTCCCAGGTCAATTCAAACGCAGCACTCAACTCAAATACCATGCGTTAAGATCGGTTCAATTACTACTCGGCACTCTCCCTCTATTCATTATCGCTGGGATTGTTGAGGGCTTTATCACACCTGCTGATCTATCACTCGAGGTGAAGTATATCGTCGCCATCGTCACCTTGTTAGGCTTTAGCGCCTATATGCTTTATGGTTACTGGCGTCGTCTAAAGCATGCCTCGATTTAGTTGATCAATATAATATGAGACCGTCGTCACAGCTAGATCTTCTTCCTTGGCTTCGATTAAATCGAGGCCGAGGTTTTTCCATTTAATCCTTTCTCTCCGGTTCCAAAGCTCCATTTGTTGAGCAACTGTTTTACGCATTGCCTCATTTAACGTAGTTGCTGAGCGCTCAATATTCTTTTGTTTCCATTGATCGGTAATACCTATCCCTAAAAATAAATGTTTTTTTCTTATTTGTTTGATCAATAATAAGGATTGCGAATCTAGGAAAAACTGATTGATATCACTAAATAATAACACCATACTGCGCTTACGTTGTTCAGTTTGAATAAATTGAAAAGCGGATAAATAATTGGATTCACTCGACTCCACACTAAGGGAATAGATTGCCTGTAAAATCGTTTGTAAATGAGCTAATCCTTTGTCTGGTGGCACATAAACCTTAATCTCTTTAGCAAAAGCAACCACTGATACATAATCCCCATTATCCAATGCAGCTGTTGCAACGGTTAAAGCCGCTTCAATACTCCTTTCCAAACGATTCCCTTTGTTCAATTCCACCCCCATCATCCGACCACAATCAATCATTAAAATCACTTGTTTGCCATGTTCCGGCTCGTATTCATTAACCATCATTTGATGTAATTTAGCGGATTGATGCCAATTAATTTTTCGAGGGTCATCACCGACTGCATATTGGCGAACTTTAGAAAATTCACCCAAACCTGTTTTTTGCCGTCGAATTTTTACCCCTTCATGCAGTAAGTATTTCTGAGCACTCTGCAAATAGTCACGAGCTTCCGTTAAATTCGGAATCACTTTAAGTGTATCATCCATATCAAAGGTTACTTGTTTTTCCCATAAACCCAACCAACTGCGATAGCGTAAGTAGACTTTTTTCAAAGGATACAAACCTCGTTCACTTGCTTGAATCGGTTGAACAAGTGTAACTGACTGATTAGCTAACAGATCAACCGCTGCTTGTCTTTCCGTTTGGATCGAGCGTGGCAAATCATCTGTCCAATGGAACTGGGCTGCTTTTTCACTTTCATTTATAATAGTTAATTGAATCTCATCTTGTTGATGGCGTTCAATGTCTTCAGGCATGATTCGAGCTAACTTTAACTGACTTCTGCGTGGTGATAAAGGTAAATCAAACAAGCTCAGTAAGATGATGAGCAGAGCAACACCACTATAAATGATTAAATCGAAACGGTAAAAGCTCATCGCAAACAAAACAGTGCCACATGCTAACACAAGGTAAATCAAACGTTTTGTTGGAACAATTCCTCTATCTTGGAACAGGAACCGTGCCCACAAGCGACGCAATGATGTCATCAAGATTTGTTCCCTCCAATTCCGCGTAAGGAGATAATTGAATACGGTGGCGTAAGCATGGACGAACAACTTGTTTCACATCATCTGGGGTGACATAATCTCGATCCGCTAAATAGGCCCAAGCTTGAGCCGTTTTGGCAATTGCAATCGCTCCACGTGTACTTGCCCCATATTGGATCGTTTCTTGCTCACGTGTTTGGCGGACAATTTCGACAATATACTGTTGAACCTCTTGCTGAATGGTCACACGCTTAATTTCCTGCTTCAATTGAATTAAACTTTCTTCAGTGAAAAGAGCAACAGGTTCCTCAGATTCAACCGATTCCTGTAAGACATTCGTCAATACCTTTGTCTCTTCTGCTAAACCCGGGAAATCAATCATTAATTTAAAGATAAAACGATCTTGTTGAGCCTCTGGTAATGGATAAGTCCCTTCATATTCAATTGGATTCTGCGTGGCAGCAACAAAGAATAACTCAGGCAACTGAAAGGTTTCCCCTTGGATCGTCACCTGTTTTTCTTCCATTGCTTCAAGTAAGGCAGCCTGTGTCTTTGCAGGTGTTCGGTTAATTTCATCCGCTAAGAGGACATTCGTAAACACAGGACCTTTTAAAGTTTGAAAATAACTTTCTTTCATATTGAAAATTTTACTGCCTGTAATATCACTTGGTAATAAATCTGGCGTGAATTGGATACGGTTAAAATCTCCACCAACAAGTGTAGCCAACGTTTTCACCATCTGTGTTTTTCCCGTTCCTGGCACCCCTTCAATTAAAACATGCCCACCTGACAACAAGGCGGCAAGTAAATATTTTAAATTCTCTTCTTGACCGATGATTTTTTCCTGATATTTTGTTAATAATGACTTTATTGTTTCTCTCATCTAAGCTTCCACCTCTCTACGAATCTCATCTATCCTTTTTGTCCACTCAAGAAATTCCTGTTTATTCACTTGCTCAGATGCCAATAACTCAGATAATTGGTTAATAAATGTTTGAATGGATTCATCTGTTCGATTTTTTAACAACTGCTCTAAAGTCATTTGATACTCTGACCAAGTCGCTGTAACGGGGATGCCCGTTCGTTCAAAGATACCCTGCTTTAAATAATTGACTTGAATTTGCAAGCTCTGATGATAGTTGCGTCCTTTTATTTGCCAATTCGCCAATGCTCGGATTCTTTCATCGCCAAACCGAACCACTTGTTCCCGTAAATCACGAGCAGGGCCATAGCGTTTTCCTTTCATCCATACATATAAAAGAGAGACAACAATACCAATGACTCCAAACATAATCAATGGGTTTGGCATAACGTCAAGAACCGATAAACCTGTTTCCACTTGACCATGATACGTTTCGAATAAAAGATGATCATAAGTCTCAAGAGCTATGATTTCGCTAATCATCGCCAAATGATCCGCTTCTAATATCGCTTGATTGGTAAACCAATTCGGTTCGGAAAACTGAATAACTTGACCTGAACCATATAAATGTCGGATCGCAATGGGGCCATAGCCATCAAGAATGAGTACCTCATCATCGTTAGTCGGCTCCACTCGAAAAGCAGAAGTGAGCAAGCCTGTATAGGTTTCTTCACCAACCAAAATCTCACCCTCTTGTTCCATTATTGGAACCGACGTTAAATCGACTTCAAATAAATCATTTGGCTGATCAAATAAAAGAAAAACGGTGCCCCCTGTTTGAACAAATTGTTGATAGCCCTCAATCATTTCTTGCTCCATACCAATTGGCGGGTTGAATAAAAAAAGCGCCGTCTGTCGATCACCAGTCAATTGAGCTGGATGTTCGGTAAATTTTTCAACAGGATAATCGAGCTGTGCTAAAGACTGATAGAAGCCCTTTGTTCCGTCTGGTGCAGGGGATTCTACATGATATGGCGGATAATCTTCAAGCGGTTGCTCTGTTAAGTAATAACTTCCGATCATTAAGACCGTAAATAATCCGAGGAATAAAAGGATGACTTTCTTTTCTTTTAACCATTGTGAAACCATTTTACTCCTCCTGTTCAAAAGCATGAACACGTGTCAAATAATTGTGATAGTCGTCTGACTTAACTTTCTTATTTCCATAAGTAACAGCTTCAAAGTAGACAGCTAATTGATAAAAACGTTCAGCTTGATCCTCATTTATTTGTGTTAATTCTTTAAAATAATCCCAATTTGTTTTCCAACGTTCTATTTTAATTAATTGTTTTTCTTCAAGATTAAATAACAACAGTAAGAACCGATATCGAATCGCTTCTGGATAATGCTCTCGTTCTTCTGCCTCTTCAAAGCGCTCTTGATAATCTTTGAAAGTTAATGTTTGGGAAGAGAAATTTTTCAAAGGTTGATTGTCTTTTAATCGCTTGCGACGTTGCCAATTGATTAAGGCAAATGCGACGAGTAGACAGACAAGAATCAAGCCAATCGTCAGTAAAATAACCAGAATCGCATCGCCAATTGAGCTTGATGGGCTCAACCCACTAAACCATTCTTGGAAAAGGTTAGTCACCCACTCTTTCAGCCAATCCCAAATTCGTTGAAAGATATTTCGTTGATCCTGGTAATACGCCTGAAATTCATCCGTGCTTAATATCTCTTCAAGGACACCTCGCCAAGCATTAGCTTGCTTCATTAAGCTCGCCACCTAACCTAAAGGATCTTCTGTTGGCTTTTGGTAATCGTCAATCAAATGCTTCAAATCATTTCCGGTCTGACGAATATCTAAATCGAAATAGATCACTGCATAGCCAACAGAAAACACCATCGTTGTAAAGATACTGATAATATTAAGAATAATTGTATAAAGGACACTTACCCCTAAGAAAAGTGAAACAACTTCAACTGCTGATGTGATAAAAGCTGTAATAATGATTAAAGTAACATAAAGCCAAAATGTCATCCATGTACGCCCTTTTGTTAAACGGAAACTAGCTGAAAACCCAGGAGCCCTTTCAAAAAAACTAATCGGTAAAAAGAAGCTCCAACGTGTAATAAGTAATAATAACCCAACTAACATGGCTAGAATCAATAAAATAAGAAGAAGTCCACCGATAACGCCTCCCGACAAAAGGCTAAACATAGCCATACCAACTATGATTGATAGTGGGATAACAATAATTGAAACAGAAACGATAGTAAATAATAAATAACTGCCAACAAGTGGCCAAAACCGCGTAAAAGACTGTTTCACCAAAGTTTTCAGTTCGTATTCTTCATTATTTTTAAGCTGTTTTACAATTAAAATAATGATAGCGGTAGTAATAGGAACAATTATCAATTCTGCCAAACCAACGAGTAGATTCCCAGAAAGCTCTGCAGGATTAATAATAGTACTACTTGCTTCATTAAAATCGTATGTATTAAAAATCTGTTCAAAAAATGATTCACCAGGAGTAAGATCACGTATAAAACCTCTCCCCGAAAAAATTTGAACGAATGCTTGAATAATAATAACCGGGCTGTAAAAAGTGAGTAACAATAAAAATAACTGACCAAATTGCTCTTTAATAATTCTAAATGTTAAATCTAAAATTTCTGCAAATCTTTTAGGTCTAGAAAAAATCCTTTCCATTTGCTTATCTCCCCTTTTGAGTAAAATTTTTAACTGTAAAGCTTACAGACTCCTATTAAAAAGCTCTTATCTAAGTTTAGTTTTTCCCTATTTACTTGTCAATGTTTGTAACTTTATAAATACCAAAACCGTCTAGTAACTAAAGACTAACGGAGGGCGAACTCTATGCAACAATTCATTCGACTTACACTCATCGTCTTACTAACTGCTAGTTTAATGGGTTGCAATAATTCTATTGACAGAGAACCAGATATTACTGGATACATTGTTGAAAAATCGAATGAAAACATACTCGTTTCCAGCACAACTTCAGAAGATTTAAGTGAAAATGGTGGAGTATCAGAATTCTATCAAATGATTTGGTTTTCCAATGCGCCAAAAGAACTTAACTGCGGGGATAAAATTGATGTCTGGTATAATGAAATACAAGAATCCTATCCTGCAAAATCAACAATCGATCATTACAACATTCATCAATTAGATTCACCAGATGGAGCAATAATGAACGAATCAGAGGTACTAAAACAAGTTCTATCTCAAAAAGAAATTCAGCCAAACCAGCTATTTGCTGTCCGCTCTACTCAATATAATCAAAGTAAGCAAACATGGTTAATCACTTTGATTGAAATTTGGACAGAAGATATAGTAACAATTGAATTTCCCGAGCCAGATCAATAGCAGTTAAAGTTTACTATCCATTTAGCTTTACTTATTTTTAAATAGTCTATTAGTTTTTCTTAAGTTTTATCAAAGCTTACTCTGCTTTTAGCGAAATTTTAATCCTTTTAAAAGAGCAATCAAACAAAATGACCATATAAATATCTTATTCCACTTATATGATATATTAAACTAAGGCAATTATTGTTCACAGATTGTTCACTACATCACGTAACGAAATCTGCTATAGTGGAGACATGCTGTGGATGTAAAATTGGAGGTAATAATGAAGAAAAATCGTTGGCTCATAGCACTGTCTGCTATTGCCATCCACCTATCAATTGGATCTGTCTACGCTTATAGCGTTTTAAAAAATCCAATCGCAGATTTAATTGGGTGGAGCGACAAAACAGTTACAATTGCCTTTACCCTTGCCATTGCTTTATTAGGTATGTCTGCCGCCTTTTTTGGGAAATCAGTAGAAAAATGGGGTCCAAGAAAGTCAGCAACTATTGCTGCTATTCTATTTGGGACCGGACAATTGATTACCGGAATTTCTTTAGCAACAGAAACACTCATGTTATTTTATTTAGGCTATGGCATAATCGGTGGAATGGGGCTTGGTCTAGGCTATATTTCACCAGTATCAACACTCGTCAAGTGGTTCCCAGATCGACGGGGACTAGCTACTGGAATGGCTGTCATGGGTTTTGGAGCTGGCTCATTGATTGCAGCACCTGTCATAACCGGGTTAATAAAAACGGTTGGATTATCCAATACGTTTTTTATTATGGCAGGAATCTATTTTACTTTAATGCTTAGTGGGGCTCTTTATATTGTAAAACCACCCAAAAATTGGATGCCTTTTACAAAATCAACAAAGAGTTCAAAAAGCAAAGCCCAAAAGGTTCAAACCAGCTTACAGCAACTAAATGCCAAAGAAGCTGTTCGAACAAACCGATTTTGGTTATTATGGATAATGATGTTCATTAATATTTCCAATGGGATTATGTTAATTTCAGCTGCCTCACCCTTTGCCCAATCAAAAGTTGGTATGACAGCTACCGCTGCTGCAACAATGGTTGGTATTATGGGATTGTTTAATGGTGGAGGTCGAATTGGCTGGTCAGCATTTTCCGATTATGTAGGACGTAGTAACGTATTCCTGATGTTTTTTAGTGTTCAACTGGTCTTAATGTTAACACTTCCTAATGTGACGAATGCGTTGTTGCTACAAGTATTTATTTTTATCATTATCTCTATGTACGGAGGAAGCTTTGCATTACTACCCGCATTTATTAGTGATTTATTTGGAACATTACAACTTGGTGCGATCCACGGATTATTATTAACATCATGGTCATGTGCTGGAGTATTTGGACCATTGCTTATTGCTTTTATCAATGATACAACTGGAAGCTATAATGTTGCATTTTATATCTTTTCTGGTTTATTAGCGATTGCACTGATTGTTTCCATTTTGATGAAAAAAAGCATCAAATCTGTAAGTACAGTTACACACAAACAAGCAAGTTAATTAATTATTATAATTCCACAGCATAATTAAAAGAATCTTTATTAAATGAGACTGGGACAAAACCCAGCTAAATAAAAGAGGAGCTGTTGCACAATAAAAAATAGATTGTGTAACAGCTTTTTTATATGACGAGAAAAGCTGAACTATTCAATAAGCATGAGAATTCGCTGCAACACTTGAAGCCAAAGCCGTTCGAATAAGCGCTAACGTCTTCACGTCCTGGGACTGGGACTGGGACTGCGGTTACTCGTCCCACCGAAGTGATTTGCGGTTACTCGTTCCACCGAAAACATTTGCGAAAACGCTTGTGTGACCAACATCGTGTTGGCCCGAGTTTTACGGACGGTTATCTGTGATAAATTAGGTCTGGCGTTAATGACAGTGAATATAATAAAATACTCCGCCGTTAACAAGGAAAATATAAAAGAGGCAAAACGGTTATGTTTATCAAAAATAGATAAACATAACCGTTTTTATTCACGTGAGACTAATTTTGTCCCAGGCCCATAAATTATAGAACCCATTAAAATCACCCAGGCACCAATGGTGCCTGGGTGATTTTGTGTTAAGTTAATTCAAATAAACCAGCTGATAATTCATAATAACGACCCTTTTGTTCAATTAACTGATTATGATCGCCTCGTTCGATAATTTCCCCGTGTTCAAGTACCATGATTGCTTTAGCTGATCGAACAGTTGATAAACGGTGGGCAATAATAAACGATGTTCTTCCTTCCATCAAGCGATCCATCCCTTTTTGAATCAACTTCTCTGTTCTTGTATCAATTGATGATGTGGCCTCATCTAAAATAAGGATTGGCGTTTCAGCTATGGCTGCTCTCGCAATTGCTAATAGTTGACGCTGTCCTTGAGAAAGATTTGAAGCATCAGATTTTAATACGGTGTCATAGCCATGCTCTAAATGATTAATAAATGTGTCTGCATTCGCTAATTTTGCCGCAGCAATGACCTCTTCATCTGTTGCATCTAATCGACCATAACGAATGTTATCTCTCACGGTTCCCGTGAATAGGTGGGTGTCTTGTAACACCATCGATAACGAACGACGTAAATCAGGTTTTCTAATTTTATTGATTTCAATGCCATCAATACTAATATTCCCCGAAGGCACATCATAAAATCGATTGATTAAATTGGTAATTGTTGTTTTTCCAGCACCCGTTGAACCCACAAAGGCAATTTTTTGTCCTGGTTTTGCATATAAAGAAATTCCCTTTAGAACTGTTTTATTTTTTTCATAACCAAAGGTCACTTCGTTAAATACGACATTTCCTTTGACAGGTGTATAATCAGGAGAACCATCTGCTTTAACTTGCTTCCAAGCGAATTCACCTGTTCGATAAGCAACCTCTTTTAATTCATTATTTTCATTAACTTCAACAGGTACCATTGTGACATGTCCTTGATCAAATTCTGGTTGCTCATCAATAACATCAAGAACACGTTCAGCCCCTGCGAGTGAAGTTAAGACAGCGTTCATTTGTTGCGACACTTGATTAATCGGTTGTGACAATGTTCTAGTAAATTGCAAGAACGCGATAACTGTCCCGATTGAAAGTGCACCATTGATCGCAAATAGTCCACCAACCATAGCTGTAATAGCATATAGCACATATGATAAATTAATCATGATTGGCATTAATATATTGGCAAATATATTAGCTGTTGTCGCATTTTTTCGAAGTTCTTCATTTAACAGTTCAAATTCATCAATGACTATTTTCTGACGTGAAAAGACTTTAATTACTTTTTGTCCTTCAATCATCTCTTCAATAAAACCATTGACACGACCAATCTCTTGTTGCTGTTTCATAAAGAAGTTAGCACTTTTCCCACCAATCACTCGAACAGAAAGTAACATTAAGGACAGCATAATTACAACAATAATCGTCAATTGCCAACTATAAATAACCATCATCGTAAAAACACCAACAACCATAATAAATGAGTTCATAAAGCCCGTTACACTGTTTGATAAAACCTGTCTTAAGGTATCAATATCGTTTGTATACAAACTCATTAAGTTTCCATGTGTATTTGTATCATAATATTTTATTGGTAAAGCTTCCATCTTAGTAAACAAATCAACGCGAATTTTATACAAGGTTCGAGTTGACACACCAACCATTAAACGGTTGAATGTATATGTTGAGATAACCCCGACCAAATAAATAATCGCGACAGCACCAAGGACAAGAATAAAGCCTCCCATCAACTCGCTATCATTGTTTTGGATCAATGGTTGTAAATAATTATCAATAATAATTTGCAGGGAGGATATTCCAATAATATTAGCTCCCGCACTCGTAATAATCGTGAAGAAGACGACTAGTAAAATCCATTTATCTTCCTTCATGTAATGTGCTATTCTCTTGATTGTCTTCCCAATATTTGTCGGTTTCCCCATCCCTTTGGGGCCTCCACGCATAGGTCCGCCTGCAGCTTTTGGTTCCTTACTCATCTTCATTCACTCCCTTGCTCTGTGAATCATAAATTTCTCGATAAATAGTGTTGGTTTGCATTAAACGATCATGTGTATCAAAACCATTTATTCTTCCATCATCCATAACGATAATCTTATCTGCATCTGATACTGAGCTGACACGCTGTGCAATGATTAATGTCGTGACTCCTTTAAAATGTTCTTCAAATTCTGCCCGAATGGCTGCATCAGTCGCTGTGTCAACAGCACTTGTTGAATCATCTAAAATAACAATTTTAGGTTTTTTAAGCAATGCTCTGGCAATCGTTAACCGCTGTTTCTGTCCACCAGAAACATTAACACCACCTTGACCTAGATCTGTATCATAGCCATTTGGAAATGAAGTGATAAAATCATGAGCTTGAGCAGATTTTGCAGCTGCAATCACTTCCTCATCGCTCGCGTTTTCATTACCCCATTTTAAATTTTCTTTAATGGTTCCACTAAACAAGACATTATTTTGTAGTACCATTGCTACTTGATCGCGTAAAGTTTTCAAACGATAATCCTTCACATTATGACCGCCCACAATGATCTCTCCAGCTAAGACATCATATAACCGTGGGATTAATTGGACAAAGGTTGATTTGGCAGAACCTGTCCCCCCAATGATCCCAATCGTTTGTCCAGATTCAATCGTTAAATTAATATCATTTAATATTAAATTATTCGGGTCACGATTGTAGCTGAAATCCACTTGTTTAAACTCAATCGTTCCATCATTTAAATCGAGATTTGGGTCGGCCTGGTCATCATCTAGTACTGGTACTTCTTCTAAGCCTTCTATGATCCGGGAAAAAGAGGCACGAGAGATGATTAACATGATGAAAATCATTGATAACATCATTAAAGACATAAGCACTTGCATCATATACATAATAAAGCTTGACAACTCTCCAATAAAGAATTGACCATTAATAACCATGTTCCCACCTAACCATAGGATGGCAACAATACTTGTGTAAATAACAAATTGCATGATCGGCATATTTAAAATAACTAATTTTTCGGCTTTCAACTGTGCATCTCGAACACGTTTGGCACTGTTAACGAATTTTTCTTCTTCATGATCTTCTCTAACAAAAGCTTTAACTACACGAATATTAACAATGAAGTCTTGAACCTTTTCATTTAATAAATCGTATTTTTCTAACATATCAAGAAATCTGGGGTGTGCACGGCTTCCAATTAAATAAAGAGAAATACCCAATATCGGAATGGTAATTAAAAAAATCATCGATAGTCGTGGATTAATTGAAACGGCCATGATAGAAGCTCCAATCAACATAATCGGGGCTTTAACCGCCATACGAAGAAGCATCATCAGCGCATTTTGTGAATTGGTAATATCTGTCGTTAATCGAGTTACTAAGGATGCTGTCGTAAATTTATCCACATTGGCAAATGAGTAGGTTTGAATTTTACTAAACAAACCAGCTCGAAGGTTTTTGGCAAAACCCATCCCTGCAACGGCAGAATATTTTCCACTTAATCCGCCAAAAACAAGAGCCAAAACAGCAAGTCCAACCATCAATAAGCCGATTCGGATCGTATAGGGCATTCCGCCTTCACCTTGAATACCATAGTCCACAATCCGTGCCATCAAAAATGGCATCATTAATTCAAGGACAACTTCCATTACCACCATAACTGGTGTTAATAGTGTTTCTTTTTTATATTCGCCTAAAAATGGCAATAGTTTTTTTACCATCTTTTCTACCTCCTGTCTCCTAGTTGCTTACTTTTTTCATCGGGTGTCATTGTTCAAATTAGTAAGAAATTTCTTTAAATAATCCAGAATCATTTCTTGTTCACTCTGATTAATATTGTGAAAAAGTTTTTCATCAATAATATATTTATGATCTCTAAATCGATCTAAAATAGCCAAGCTTTTTTCGGTTAAAAAGATCAATTTGTTTCGGCCATCTGCCTGACTTTTTTTCCGTTCAACAAATCCCTTTTCCTCTAATCGATTAAGTAAACCCGTTACTGTAGGGTTTGTCAATCTAAAGTGCTGTTCAATATCTTTTTGATTGACTTCCTTTTGACACCGTTTGGCACCACCAAGAAAAAGTAAAATATCTCCTTGCGATGAGGTCAAATTCTGACTTTCGAAGTAGATATTTTTTTCCCGTTCTAAGGCAAAATAAACGAGTCTAATATAAAAGATGATATCTTCTGACACCAATAACCCCTCCGATACATAGCATGCTATCTATTATCGCTATTCATATGTTTATTGTCAACAAATTTAACTTATAAAAGTTGAAAAATTGTAATTGGCTAATCTATTCAATGAAATTAAGAAGCATTCTCCTCCTATGTATGTTTAGCGTTGAGGTAGAATGCCTTGGGCAGTAAATTTATAAGGGACACCCAGCCTTAATATATGACTATCAACACTGTGTCCAACTTGATCTGTTTTAGCGACAGGGAACTGATAACGCTCCTGATAAGGGTGAATCAATTCAATTAAAGATACCAAACCCTCTTTTTGTTCAAGTTCGGAGAATTCCCCTAACAAAATACCACTTATCTTTTCAAAATAACCTATTTGATCAAGCTGAGCAAAAAAGGTTGCTATCCGATTGGCTAGTCCACTTCTACTTTCTAAAAAGAGGATTTTTCCTGAAGGATTAGGTAAATAATTCGTTCCTGCTAATTTTAATAAGCAACGAATATTGCCACCGATCATCGTACCTGACATTTCCTTGCCATAAAGCCAATAATAATCAAAGCTAATAGGTGGGGCTTGATCAAATAAAACGCGATAGAGTTGCTCTTGTTGTTTAAGATAGTCTTCACCAACAAGATGAATAATTTGGTAATGATAACTGGGATGATTGGCTTGACTGAATAAACTATTGAGCACAACAGTCAGATCACTATAACCCAAAAATGGTTTGCTACACTGTTCAATTTTTTCAAAATCGAGATAGGGTAACACTTGATTAGCACTATCTCCACCAGATAAATCAAAGATTGCCTTTATTTCTGGATTTAAATAAAGCTTCATCAGCTCACGGGCTCGTTTCTCTGGCTTACCACTCCAAAAACACCCCTCTTGCTGGTAGATTGTTTGAGCCTCTTTTGCTTTTAATCCCCAGCTAGCAAACACCTGCTTAACTGCTTTTATTTTTTCTACTTGATCGAGACTTCTGCCATCCGAACAAGCAATTAAACCAATTTGGTCACCTTTTCCAAGCATATAACCACCTCTTTTACTTCATTTTAATCATTGTCAAGCTTGATATATTTAAGTGTAATCAACATCCTTTTTATTAATCATTTTTATCGGATTTCCGACAGAAGACTCCCACTTCTAGGAACATGAAGGGCATCGCCCCGTGAGTAAGTGGGAGATGAATGTGGGTTGGCGCTAGCCAAAACATCTCCCTTATGATATAATGAGAACATATATTCCTATTAAGTGAGGTGAGATGATGTTAGTCAATAAAGCCTATAAATTCCGCCTCTATCCGAATAAAGAACAACAAATCCTCATGAATAAAACGATCGGTTGTTCACGGTTTGTTTTCAATCACTTTCTAGCCAAGTGGAATGAAACTTACAAGGAAACGGGTAAAGGACTCAACTATCGTTCATGCTCTAAACAGCTTCCCGCTTTAAAGCAGGAATATGAGTGGCTAAAAGAAGTCGATAGTATTGCCATTCAATCAAGTGTCAAACATCTATCTGAATCTTTTGCGCGCTTCTTTAACAAACAAACGAACGCCCCACGATTTAAGTCTAAAAGGAACCCGACCCAATCGTATACAACGAAACACACGAACGGAAATATCGCAGTCGTGGGCCATACAATCAAGCTGCCAAAATTAGGGCTTGTCAAGTTCGCTAAAAGTCGTGAGGTCGATGGACGCCTTCTAAATGCTACGATTAGAAGACATCCAAGTGGTAAATACTTCATTTCTATCCTTGTTGAGACAGAGGTAGACTCACTCCCTCAAACGAAGCAATCAACAGGGGTCGATGTGGGCATCAAAGCGTTTGCCACACTTTCAGATGGGACGACGTATAAGAACCCTAGATGTTTACGCAGGCTAGAAAACAAATTAGAAAAAGAACAACGCAAACTGTCCAGACGATATAAACAAGCCAAGCAAGATAGAAAACCCCTTCATGAAGCGAAAAATTATCAAAAACAACGGGTCAAGGTCGCTCGTATTCACGAAAAAATTAAAAATGTCAGAACAGATTACTTGCATAAAGTCAGTACTGAAATTGTCAAGAATCACGACATCATTGGTATTGAGGACTTACAAGTATCTAACATGCTCAAAAACAAACGATTATCAAAAGCCATTAGTGAAGTCAGCTGGTCAGAATTCCGTACGATGCTTGAATACAAAGCCAAGTGGTACGGAAAGGAAGTCGTAGCCATCGCCAAAAACTTCCCTTCTAGTCAACTTTGTTCGCATTGTGGCTATCGACATCCAGACGTTAAGCATCTCGCCTTACGCATGTGGCAATGTCCTTCATGCCATAGAGCACACGATCGAGATCTTAACGCAAGTAAAAATATTGAAGTTGAAGCCATCAGACTTCTAACTGTCGGTACGACAGGGATCGCCTAATCAATAATCAACCATTAGGTTGGTGTTCTTAGGAATCTCCCTCTTCAAATTTCATTAGAAATTAAGGGGTGAGTAGTTCAACACATACAATTCTGATTCTATTTCAAGCCAATTTTTTAAGGCTTGGGCATGGCTCTGTCCAGCTTGATAACCCGCTTGATGTAAAGCATTTAATTTCTCTGGATCAGTTTCGGTTCGTTTCACCTGTTCATTCGCACTTGGTCGAATAACATAAGCCTTTCCTTCTTTTTCTAAACGTTCAATAAAAGCTAATGTTTCATTATAGATATGGTGACGTTTATCAAGTGCTTGAATTAATTTCTTATATTTAGGATAGATCATTCGTGCAGTCAATCTTGCACGAAATCGTTTTTTTCGGTATCCTTTTGGTCGAGTTAAAATAATAACTTGCTTCTTATTTCCATCTTCAATTGATTTCTTAACTGGAACCGGATCGGCAATACCGCCATCAAGTAAAGTATGACCAGCCAATTCAACAGATTTTCCAACTAAAGGCAAACTACTCGAGGCTTGGACAGCCGTCATTACTTGTTCTGAATGATAGTTATCGAAATAAACAGCTTGTCCAGTTAGGCAGTCTGTTGTTGGAATGACTAACTGCTCAGATATCGATTCAAATGTTTGATAATCAAATGGAACTAAATCATTCGCAATGTCATTAAAAAGAAAGTTCATATTAAAAATACCCTCACCTTTTAATAAGTTTTTATAGTTCATATAACGGGGATCATTAGCAAAGTTAACATTTATATAACGACTACGGTCTTTTTGTCTAGACAGATACGACAAAGCGTTACAAGCACCAGCAGAAACACCAATAACATAAGGAAAGAATAAATTTTGCTCCATAAAAGAATCCAATACACCAGAGGTATAAACTCCCCTCATTCCTCCACCTTCCAAGACTAAACCAATATCTTGTTGCATATTTCCATTCCTCCCATCCTGATATTAATTCCTTATTATAACAAATTTATCTGAATAATACGATCTCTTTACTTAAACAACTGAATTTTAAAGCCTTCATAACAATTACTTAATTTACCCGATTACCGACCGATGACTCCCACTTCAAATTTCGTTAGAAATTAAATGGTGAGTCGTTCAATGTATAGCCGGGGAAATTCCAGCCAGTAAGTTAGGTATAGCATCAATAATCAATTGTTCAGGATCTAAACTTTGATTATTCTCCCATTCATTTAACAAACCGTAGATTCCCCAACTTAAAATAATTGCCGGAAACTGCGGTAATTCAGTATCATTAAGCTGATTTTGTTTACACAATAATCGATGAAACTGTTCAGCCATTTTATTTTTAACCATTTTTTCAATCGAAAAACGGAAAGTCTGATAACTTTTTGAACAATGAGAGAATACTAATCCATGAAAGTTAACTAATGAAAGAAAAACCTCTTTTAAGGTTATCTCATCAATATGTTCATATTCTAAACAGGGATTAATAACATAAACTTTCAAATCCTCAAGCAGAATTTGTTCCATCAAATCATATTTATCCCTAAAATGATAATAGAAAGTTGCACGATCCACAGTCGCTTCCTCTGTAATATCTTTTACAGTGATCGCATTAAATCGCTTTTCTCCAGAAAGTTTGGTAAATGATTTCATGATTAAACTTTTGGTTCGAATAATTCGAGGATCTAGTTTTCTTTTCAATCGTCTTACTCCATTTCTTTTCAACATTTTATTCAATTCGTTGTTTATCCGATACTTTTCGATGTTTATTGGTTGTCTCGAATTGAAAATATATTTATACTACAAATTATACAGTTCTCAAATCTTTAATAAAAAGATTTGCGCAAAATAGAAAATTTGACTGTAAAATAGATTAAGGGGGATTTACCAAATGAATTTATTAATTGTTAAAGCGAATGACCGTCCTTCGGATGTGGCGATCAGTAGTAAAATGTATGACATCTTCTTGGAGGAAGTGTCCAAAAATGATCAAATCAATGTCAAAATATATGATGTTTATCAAGAGGAAACACCATACTTAGGGCAAGACTTATTCAGCGGCTTCGCAAAAATCGAATCACATGAAGCACCATCAAAAGAGGAACAAACCCTACTTGATGCGAAACAAAAAGCAATGGACTTAGTTACTGAAGCTGATGTTATTGCCTTTGCCTTCCCACTTTGGAATTTAACTATTCCTGCTAAACTGCAAACATTTATTGATTACATTTTCTCTACTGGTTTTACATTTAGCTATGATGAAGCTGGAAACATGATTCAACTTATCCCAGAGAAAAAAATCATCCTTTTAAATGCACGTGGCGGCATCTATTCAACGCCAGAAACATCACCGATGGAAATGGCTGTGAACTACATGCGTACGGCATTCAGTGGCATTTTCGGAATGGAAATTATTGATGAAGTGATCATTGAAGGCCATAATGCAACACCAGATAAAGCAGACCAAATTATCAAGGAAGGCTTAGAGCAAGTCAAAACTGTCGCCCAAAAGCTCGGTAATAAGTCATTTTAGTCAAACTTACATTCATTCTACATTTAAAAAATGCCGGTTTGTCTTATCCCTTTACCGGAGAAATTGACTGACTTCAAATCCGTAATCCGTTATCCAACCAAATTTTGTCCTTCACTAAAATGAAACAAAGTACTTGGAGCGCTAAAGAATTTGAGGTAGACCAGTATCTTAATTTCCCATTAAAACACAAGCGTCCTTGACCACTCGTTTCGGTCGATCAAGGACGCTTTTTTGTACTTTCAGCAGAGACATCATCCAATTTTGCTCTTTTAAGTGATACTTTAATAATAAATAAAATACCAATTGAAATAACAGCCGTTAATATTTCGATCATATCAGTTGAATAAATTAACATTTTTCGAGCGATCGCATAAATCATCACGTCAACAATATTACTTGGTTGGTGCTTGATCAACATAATCGAGAGTTCAAGACCAATGATAAGGATAAGCAAATAAGATAAAAGTTTTTGAAAGTTATCGTAGTCTAATAACTGTACAACGACGCCTTCTTGAATCGTCGTGAAAATTAAAGCAATCGCCCCTATGACAACTGCAATAATAATTAATGCGGCAAGAAAAACTTCGATTCCCATGATAATAACTGAAAATTTCTGACCAATCTTTTTTAAAACAGTTTTATTTTTATTTTTTTCGTTCACAGCTATCACTCATTTCTACAAGCATTGGTTATTTAACAAAATAACCTTACCAATCGGTTAAAGCTTGACTTTAACCTGGAAACGTTGTTGGCAACGTGGGCATCTTACCATATGTACTCCTGTTTTCCGTGGAAGACGCAAAGTCGTTTTACAATGTGGACATCGGCGATAGCGATGTGTCCCTACATCTTTTATTCGCTTAAAAAATAAAGAAGTCTTCGCTTTAATTGAAGAGATAAAACGAAGAAAGGCTTGATTTTCTGCCTGCCGTTTAACAATATTTCTGGAAAAAACTCGATAAAAAGTCCAGATAATTAAAATGATTAGCAGTATATCAAGAAAAGGAATTGCTAAACGACGTTGAATGATCAGTAAGACAAAATAAAGAACCAAGTTCGTCATATATAACTGATCAATACCATAACGACCTTGCATAAATTGCGCTATTTTTTGTTTAAAATTTGCCAAGATTAGACCCCTCCTTTCTCGTTATTATAGCATAGCCATTAGAAAATCACTTTTCAAAACATATCTGCTTTAACATTTTTCAGTGAATTGTTATTAAGCATTTTTACAAATATGAGATTGAGAAAGCTGATAATGACGGGCTAATCGTAAACCAAAATCAAGAAAAGATTCATCATGACGTTTCATTTCAGTAACGATCTGTTCACTAAGAAGCAATGACATATCGTCGAGCTTACGCGCCTCTGCCTTAACAATATCTTGATAATAGGTTTTATTAGTGGCTTGATCTAATAATTCTGCGATTGTAGATACTTTTTTAAAAATATCTCGAGCCCATGTCTTTAGTAACACTTCTTCTCCATCAGCTTGGTATAATTTCAAGCCAGGTTGTCGACCAAATAGAGCAACCATTTGATGATTTTTATTAGCTAAAATTTGCTCTTGTTTTGATAAACCATCATTTTCTTCAAACAAACACATCAAAATGAATAAGTGGATAAATTCAGCTTGTTCCTTCGTTAACCCCAACTTAGCAAATGGATTGACATCAATTAGACGTAACTCAAAATACTGAATCCCACGTTGTTCTAGCGCATCAAGTAATGTTTCATCTGAACGAGCTATTTGTCGAAACCGAATAGGGGCATAGAATTCTCCTTCATGTTGAAGTTCCTTTGTATTTAATTGAATTTTTTCACCATTCTTTTCAGTACCGATAGCTGCATAGCGTTTGTTCTCAGTTAATATGATATTTCGTAAATCAGCAATATATTGATCTAAATGATTATAAGAAACCTGGTACTTATCTTCTACTTCCGTTGAATAACCAAAACGGCTTGAACGTATTGAGGTTGCATGCTTACTTAAATTCATTTGATCAAAGCATTGCGTTAACCATTCTGACTTATTGGATTCAATCTTATCCTCAAAAACGGACTGATAACTTGAATCAGCAATTGGAGAAGCGCCAAATAAATAAATTAATAGCCAACGATACTTCAGCATATTACGCCCAATTTTCAGATAGAGTTCATTATTAAAAGCCTGCTTCGACTGATTTGAACTGAATCGTTTATATAATAAATTGAGTAATTGGTCGTCAAATGAGTAATTATAGTGGATACCTGAAATCATTTGCAACTTCTTACCATATCTAACTGCTAATCCTCGCCGGTAAATTTCTTTTTTTTGACCATCCTGCAAATGTGGAAAGCTTGCAATGGGAATGCTCTCTTCGGCAGGTAAACGGGGGGGCATACTAAATGGCCACATTAATTCCCCATTAATACTTTGATTCACTCGCTGATAAATTTGTTCCAATTCGTTAAAAACTTGGTCTAAATTACTACCCGTCTTTGTTACAAATTCAAGCTGATTCTCTGCAAAGTCAACTGTTATTTGATGATTTGTTTGCTTTTCAATAAACTCTTTGGGATGCGGTGTTAATGCGATCGATCCATCATGATTAATTCGATGCGTTTCTCGCTCTATCCCCCACTGACCTGATAATAGCCTGTGACTTTTATGATTCTCTTTAAAAAATGTAAGCATTTGACTAAACGTATAAACCACATTATCCCAACCCTTAATCTATTTATCTTTTCTCTAAAATAAAATCATTTTATCATAGCATATTCAAATAGTAATGCATATAAATGTTAACATATTTTTAAAAAAGTAATAATTAAACTGTCTTATCATTATATTTTTTCTCATTAAAATCATGTATCTTTCATATTCCGATTTCATATAAATTATCTCATTTAGAAATAGTATTGACATCTTTAATTATTTTTTGAGTAATAAAAAACACCTAGAATCATCTGACAACGATGATTCTAGGTTAACGTTTTTATGAGATATGCTGCGAAGTTCCATACCTCTCATTTAATTGGATAGGCTTAAGCATTAGCTGTTTTTTGTTTACTAGCCATATCTATCCATACAGCAATAATTAAAATCAAGCCTTTTACTATATGTTGCCAAAATGTTGGTGTATTCATTATACTCATGCCATTATCAATACTTGCCATAATTAAAGCACCTATAATAGTTCCAACAATGTTTCCTCTTCCTCCAGCTAAACTCGTACCACCAATTACACAAGCTGCGATAGCATCTAGCTCATACATATCACCAGCCCCTGTCGTTGCAGCATTTAAACGGCTTGTTAAAATAACACCTGCTATTCCTGCAAGTGCACCCATTATCACAAATACAGACAGTGTATTCCGCTTGATATTAATTCCCGACAATGAAGCTGCTTCAGCATTCCCACCAATAGCATAAATTCTTCTACCAAAAGCAGTTTTTAAAGATATAAAGATAAAAATACTAGCTAACAAGATAACAATTAATGTTGGTGTCGGCACTCCATAATAACGATTAAGCATATAAGTTATAACAGCAATACCAATCGTATAAGCAGAAATCTTACCATAATCTATTATGGGTGCTGCGGTTTTTAAGCCCATTTTTTGCCGCTTACTTCGATTTTTCCACCTAAAAATAAACAAAAGTGCAATACCGATAATAGCCAAGGCATAGCCAAGACCATATGGTAAATAACTGTTAGCAATCATTCTAAAACTTGGGGCTAAAGGAGCTACAGTTTGTCCTCTACTAATTCCTATTAGGATACCTCTAAATATTAACATACCACCCAATGTGACAATAAACGCTGGAACTGACCGATAAGCAACCCACCATCCTTGCCATAACCCTAATAAGGCACCAACGAGAATAGCAATCAATACAACTATGCCTGTATTCCAACCATACCAAACATGTAAAATAGCCGCTATTCCACCAGTTAAGCCTGCTAACGAACCAACAGATAAATCAATATGGGATGAGACAATCACAAAGGTCATTCCAATTGCTAACACTGAAATAACGGTCATTTGTACAAATAAGTTAGATATATTACGAGAACTTAAAAATTCTCCACCTGTTAATATCCCAAAAAGAACTATAATGATCGCCAAAGCAAAAATAAGTGTATAAGCCTGAATATTAAATTTAAAATTTAATTTTACTTTTTTCACTTGTTTAACTGCTTCGTTACTCATCTATCTTCCCCCCTCATAGTAGCATATTTCATAATTTTTTCTTGTGTTGCTTCTTTACGAGTTAATTCACCAGTTATGTTACCTTCAGACATAACTATAATTCGATCAGACATACCTAATACTTCTGGTAATTCTGATGAAATAACAATGATTCCAACTCCTTGTTGAGCCAGTTCATTGATAATTTTATAGATTTCAGTTTTAGCTCCTACATCTATCCCCCGAGTGGGTTCATCTAAAATTAATACTTTAGGATCTGTGAGTAACCATTTACTTAATACAACCTTCTGTTGGTTACCTCCACTTAATTGATTAACATTTGCCTCTAAACTGTGCGTTTTTAAATTTACCTTATCAGTCATTTCCTCAACCTTATTTACCTCAGAAAAGGAATCTAGCAAATAACGACTAGTTATCTTATCTAGTGAGGAGAGTGAAGTATTTTTCATTATACTCATTTCAGAGACAAGTCCATATCTTTTACGATCCTCTGATACATATGCTAACCCCTGATTAATCGCTTCAGCTGTATTATTAATTTTAATTGGTTTGCCATCTAAAATGATTTCACCACTTTTGGTACCTTGATTACCTCCAAACAAACTAATAAATAGTTCAGTTCTACCCGCTCCCATCAATCCTGAGAAGCCTAAAATTTCACCTTTACTAAGAGAAAAGGATACATTATTCACTAATTTTTCCTGCGTGTCATTATTTATAAAGGAATAATCTTTAACTCTAAAAACTTCATCACCAATCATACGTGGCTCATAGGGGTAATAGTCTGTAAGTTCTCTTCCCACCATTCTGGTTACAATTTCACTTTCTGTTAAAAGTTTAGTAGACTTGGTATCGATTGTTTGCCCATCTCTTAAGACAGTAACTGTATCTGTTAATTCCAATACTTCGTCCAGCTTATGAGAAATATAAATACAAGTAACGCCTCTGCTCCTTAATTTATTGAGTATGCCAAATAATATTTGTGTATCACTTCCTGTTAAGGCAGAGGTTGGTTCATCCAAGATTAAGATATCTGCATTTCTAGTAAGTGCCTTAGCAATCTCAATAAGCTGTTGTTTTCCTACCGTTAATTCTCCTAATTTCATTTGAGGATCAATCTCTAAACCAATCTCTTTAAGCCATTTTTGTGCTTCTATATATAATTGATCCCAATCTATGATTTTGCTACGCATCAGATCACTACTTAGCAAAATATTCTCTGCAACTGTCATTTCAGGAATAAGTGCCAATTCTTGATGAATGATTGCAACACCAGCATCCTGTGACTCCGTTATATTGTTAAAGTGCACTTCTTTATCATTAACAATTATTTTCCCAGAGAAAGTACCATTCGGATAAACACCACTTAAGACTTTCATGAGTGTAGATTTTCCTGCACCATTTTCACCGCACAATGCATGAATCTCACCCTTTTTAACTGATATATTTACATTTTCCAATGCTTTGACACCAGGAAACTCTTTAGTAATATTGATCATCTCTAAAGCAAATTCACTCACATTTTCCCCTCCTTCTATAAAAAGATTCATTTTGCATCAGGGTCTCACACTTTTTCTGCAAGTATAGCAACCTGAACAGTGTAACGGCATATCATCCTCTAACATTCACAAATAATGATGGCGCTTACAATAATGAGAGAATTATTTCACTAGTAAAAAGACGAGCCCAGTTAAAAAGAATTGAGGGTTAACTAGATATATCTGGTGTAAAGCAACCATTCACTATATAAGCACCATCTTAAGTTCAATTGCTTAGTAAACACTTTTTTTCAGACATTAACTCTTGTTTATTTACAGTAATTATTCAGGTTTTTCAGGACGCTCATCTTCAGGTATATCTTGATAAACATCTTCATAGGAATGAAAACCGTCTTCAATTACTGTTTCTAATAAATTATCTGCGGTAACTGAAATAGGATCTAACTTTACAAAAGGAACATCAATGACCCCATTATGCATCGTTTCTTCAGTATCGGGTGATTCATCTTTTACAAGCTGAACAGCAACTTCTGCACTTGTTGTTGCAATTTTCTGGATCGGTTTGTAAACAGTCATTGATTGAAGGCCCTCAGCTATTCTTCTTACTGCTGATAAGTCAGCATCTTGTCCAGAAACAAGTACTTCACCAGCTAAATTTTGAGCAGATAAGGCTTGAATAGCACCATTAGCTGTACTATCATTTGATGCCACGACGGCATCTATATTGTTATTATTTGCGGTAAGTCCATTTTCCACAATTTCTAACGCTTCATCAGTTGACCAATTATCCGCCCATTGGTCACCAACTACGGTAATATCTCCATCTTCAATTAGTGGCTCAAGTATATTCATTTGCCCATCTCTAACGATATGAGCATTGTTATCAACAGGAGATCCTCCTAATAAAAAGTAATTCCCTGATGGAGCTTGTTCAACTAAATATTCAGCTTGCATCTCGCCTACTCGTTCATTATCAAAAGAAACAAAAGCATCAATTTCAGAATTATTTACCATTCTATCGTATGCGATGACTTTGACTCCTTCTTCTATAGCTTGATCCACAACTGGTGATAGTGAATCAGAATTAACCGCTATAATAACAATGGCATCAACATTTTGCGATAGCATATTCTGTATTTGTGATAATTGAGTTTCTTCGTTACCATCTGCCGATTGAACCAATACTTCTGCACCGAATTCTTCAGCTCTCTGCACAAATATATCTCTATCGTGCTGCCAACGCTCCAATGTTAAGTCAACTACAGATAAACCAATTTTTATATTACTATCTTCTGACTCTCCATCTGCACCACTATCTGCAGCTCCCCCACCAGCATCTTGTCCACAACCCGCTATAAACAATAGAAAACCAAAAACAATAGAAAGCGTAACAATACATTTAAGGCTCTTACTCATGAAAATGCTCCTTTCAATAATCAGTTTTTTGTAATCGATTACATTATAACTTCATTTTCTTTGTTTGTACAGTGAACATACAAAGTTTTTTTAAGAAAGTTAGCAACATTAACGAATCTTAAGGCTGTCAGGTTCGATAGTTATTTTAGCGGGCTAAGATTATAGTAATACTCACTATAGTTACAACTATGACTAACAATTGCACTCATTTTTTGATATTAAATTGCCGTTTATTAGCTTACAACTAAGTATGAATTTCAGTGATAATAGTGCAGTAAAATAAATCGATTTTTCACAAAAAAGAGCAAGCATTAGCTTTGCTCTTTTTACTGAGTTTAAGATTATATTGCTTAAATAAATTATGCACAGGATACAGCGATTTAGTATTCATTTTCTTGACAGAAGTCCATGACTCCTCTCAAAAAAATTAAACGTTACTAATCAAAGCACTCTATCAGACATTTTAAATAATTTAAAGCTCCGAAAGGCCCAATAGAAATTTCTATTATATATTTTGTGCTTAACTTCAGAAAGATTTTCTACTCAAAGCAATATGGCTAGCTTTCATTAGACAAATGAAAGCTAGCCAATCAAATGCAAAAGACTACTAAACGGGATTAGCTAATCACCACCCTTTTGACTCGTCAATTTACTTTTGAAAAATGAAGTTGTTCAACAACCATTCCTGGTTTCGTAAAGATTAAGCTTAATTGATATAAACCCACTTCTAAATCTATTTTTTGTAACTTTTGTTTAACTTTTTTCCCTTTAGTTCCATTAGTTTGTGCGGTCGCCACAGTTTGATCATTAATCACAATATTACATGCTGTTTGAGATAGGTCTGACCCTGGTGAAGATAACTCTGCAAACATACGATATTCACCCGCTTCTTCTACCTTAAAGATAATTTGATTGTTTGGATCTGGTTTCACTGTTCCGCTTTCTGCTAAACTTTGCACATCAGCAGTGTCTTTATCCTCGATTGGAGCTAGTTTTCCAAAGGAGTCATTGAAGATTTGCTTGCGATTAAATACAGGAGCATTGATTAAGAATTGACAAATATTGATTGCCGAACGCTGTAATTCACCACGTGTTAACTGTCCGTTTTCTAAGGCGGCCAACGTATAATCTTGAAATGCATTCACTTCTGCCCCATAATTGCTCACAACCATGTATAGGTCATTTTGGGCACGAATCATATGGTGTGTATTCTGACGACTTGGTTCACCAGCTTTAATTGGATCATTCATCTGTGCCCACCAATCGGTCATGACAATCCCTTTAAATTCCCATTCTCCGCGTAAAATTGTAGTATTAAGATCATAATTTGATGCAGACCAATGTCCATTAACTGGATTATAAGCAGTCATAACGCCTCTCGCTCCACCTTCTTTAACAGCCATTTCAAATCCTTTCAAATAAAGCTGACGTAGCGCTCGTTCTGAAACAACTGCATCAACTTGATGTCGTGATTGTTCTTGATTATTACAGACAAAATGCTTGGGTGTTGCATATGCACCACCTTTGCCGATCCCACGTGATGTAGCGGCAGCAAAAGCACCTGTCACAAGCGGATCTTCAGAAAAATACTCAAAGTTTCTACCATTAAGGGGATGACGTCTCAAGTTTAATCCCGGTCCCAAAAGCATATCGATTTCGTTGCGAACAAGTTCTTTTCCACCAAATTCATACAGATCCTCAATAAGCTCTTGATCCCATGTTGCTGCGAGAAGTGTTCCAATCGGTACTTGGGTTGATTTTTTACCACTGTCCATTCGAATTCCTGATGGTCCATCTGCCGTACAGCCGACAGGAAGACCGTAACTTAAGAGACGATCACTAACACCGCCAAAGGCAGAAGCCGTACCTGATGTGACAAGTGGACTGCTCATCCCTTCTCCACGAACAATCGTTGCCAGCTCCTGATCCGAAAATTGTGCCACAAAAGCTTCAATTGAGATTTTCCCTCCCGCAACATCTTTAAGCTGATAACCTTTGTCGCCTGTTTGCTCAAATGATTCAGGTAATCGATTTTCAATTCTTTCCTTTAAAGACAGCTCACGAATAGGGACCTCAGCATAAGTGGGCTGATAACGTCCATCAGTCATCTTTTCTCCCGGTTTCAACCGTTTAAAGGCTTCTATGGGTGCCATTGCTTCCTCTAATTGTTCCACTAAATGAAGTGATTCAACAAAATAGCCTGCCTGCCCCTCTACTTCTACTTGGGTTGTTTCACGTACACTCGATCCAATATGAAACAAATACATCCCTTCTTCCAGCACATAGGCAGAACGATAACCGGTTATTCCAGCATCATCATAAGAAGCGAGTACATTTATTGCGATACGAAGAGTGAGCGTTTCCTGTTCTTCCGGTTCTAATAAATCTGTTTTAGCAAAAGCAACGAGAGATCGGGCGGGTTGCCCCAACTTACCTTGTGGCGCTTCAACATAGGCTTGAACAACTTCTTTACCAGCAAAAAATTCCCCCGTGTTCTTGACGGTCACATTGAATTCCAAATGTTCCATCCCGTCAACCTCTACAAGATGAGCAGGAGAACAGGTTTGCTCAAAAGTCGTATAGGATAAACCAAATCCAAATGGGAATTGAACCTTTTCTGGTGCAAATGTTTCAAAATAGCGATAACCCACATAAATATCCTCTACATAAATATTTTTATCGTCATGACCATAATGGGCTGTCGAGGGGTAATCATTAATTGAATAGGCAATCGTATCCGTCAACTTACCACTCGGTGTGACATCACCAGCCAATACATCAGCAGCTGCAAGACCTCCTGCCATCCCACCATGCCATGTGTATAATAGTGCTTGAATATCATACTGCTTTAACCAGCTTGTATCAATAATGTTTGATGCATTTAAAATGACTGCAACATAATCAAAGTGCTTCGTTACATATTTGAGCATATTTTGTTCATCTTCCGTTAATAAATAACTCCCTGATTCGGCCGCATTATCTTGATCTTCACCAGCTGTTCGACCGATGACAATAATGGCTTTATCTGATTGCTCTTTTGCTTCTTCAACCATTTTATCAGTCAAAGACATTTCCTTTTGATGCCAAGGCTCAGCTGCCCAGCCTCCGCCACCGTCATCAAATGGGTGCTTAGCAATCCACTCTTGATAAATCGTCGCTAAACTCTCATTTATCTTAATATCTTTTTTTTCTCGTAGACTATCAATTAAATTTGTTGTGTAGCTAACGTTGACACTCCCACCAGATCCTGTCCCACTTCGATAATAATCCTTTTGTGCTCGACCAAAAACAGAAACAACCTCACCTGTTTGAATCGGCAATGTAGCTGAATCATTTTTTAATAATACAGCACCATCAGCTGCTACCTGACGGCTAAACTCTGCAAACCCTTCCAAAGGTACGCCTATTAATTCTTTACTCATCATTAATCCCTCCAACCAATTTATCGACTTCCAATTAGGTCTCTACTATATATAGTTAGACTCTATCCATAATAACACATTAACAGAAAGCGGTTTCGGTAAATACCAAAAAAATCAGAAAATCAAATAAAATAAAGTGATCAAGCTTAGAACAATGAAAACTAAATTTTGCTCATCCTTAGGACATTGAAAACTAAATTTTGCTCATCAAATATTCACCATAATAATGACCTTGGTACCGCATTTGACCATGAAAATCAAACGCAAAACGGTTCTGTAAATAAAATTTGACCGCACGATCATTTTGATCATTAACATGAAGCGATAGTTTTTGATTTTTATATCGATCTCTTAACCTATCGATCGTTATTGAACCAATACCTTGCCCTTGATATTGAGGTGCAATGGTCAATGTATGAATATAATAGCCACTATCAACTATTGCTTTATTAAGCATTTGAGCCGTTTGACGATATAATTTTTTTCTTCTTAAATAACCCAATCGGCTCATATGTGTTTTTAGATACTGATAGCTCATTTGATGAATCGCTGCACTTTCTTTTACAGGATAAATAATAACAAACCCCACTAGCTTTTGGTTAACAAAAATCCCCTGTAAAAATTGCCTTTGAACAAATAAAGAATCTGCATCCAAATGAGCTTTAATAATCTTAGAAGCATGACTGCCATAACCCAGCTTATGAAAAATTGGATCCGCTGAATAATACCATGCTTCTAGTTGTGGATACTGTGTCCAGCCAGAAATGGATTCAAGCATGATTGTCATTTTTATTCATCCCTTATCTAAATATTAAACATCGAACGAATTAAATTAAAAGAATTATTCATCATTAAATTCGACAATCCTGCTTCAAATCCTTTTTTAGCTCAGCTCTACTGAAAAAAGAACCATCACTATTCTGTTTTCAATCGTTGGTTTATATATCGATACAAAATGCTGACTCCAATAAGGAAAGTCATACATTCAACAATTGGCATGGTTAGCCAAATCCCTGTTAGTCCTATGGCTTTTGACATAATCAATAAAATAGGAATAATTAATATTAACCCTCTTAATAGTGAAATAATAAAAGAAGGACGAGCTTTCCCTATCGCAGCCATAAAATAAATCAAAATAAAATTGATGCCCGTAAACAAAAAGGAAATAAAATATAAAACAAGTCCTTTTTCAGCTATATCAGCTAAAATTTGATTTTGTTCACTATTAAATGCAATCACAATAAAGTCTGAATAAACATAACCAATCAGAAAAAAGAACAATCCCAATACAAATGAAGTCCATACACCATATTTTAAAAGTTTTCTTACACTCTTGAGATCTTTCAATCCATAATAATGACTGATAAGTGGTTGAAAACCTTGACCCATCCCAGTAAAAATGGCGATCGCTATTATATTCATATTAGCAATGATCCCGTAAGCTGATACACCTATATTACCTACCAACTGAAGAATGAATATATTAAACAAAAACATTACAACAGCTGAAGAAAACTCATTTAAAAATGAAGAAAACCCTAGTGAAACAATTTGTCTGATCTCTTTGAAACCTCTAGAGAACGAAGTGAAAGCTAGAGATCGCTTCTCACTTTTAAAATGAATGGTTAGAATAGCTAAACTAACCATTGGAGAAATAACTGTTGCAATGGCTGCCCCTCTTAAGCCCATCTCAAATGGAAAAATAAAAAGATAATCTAGCACAATATTAATAAGTCCGCCGGTCAATAACCCAATCATTGCTAGTCTTGGATTGTTATCATTTCTCAAAAAAGTAATCATGACATTATTCAATACAAAAGCAGGTGAAAAGCTGACTAAAACCATATAATAACTTTTGGACATCCCAAAAATATGCCCAGAGGCACCCAATATCCTTAGTATATAATCTGAAAAAACTAAAAAGACTCCCCAGATAATAAAAGCAATAATTACTGAACAAACAAAGGTGTAAGTGAATTGTTGCTTAGCTTTTCCTATTTCATTACGTCCCTTGGAAAGAGAAAAGAGCGTTGCTCCTCCAACACCAAGCATCCACCCCAGACCATTAACAATATTAACGATAGGGAGTACAATATTTAAGGCAGCGATACCGTCCGCTCCAATACCATTAGCAATAAAGAATGTATCTGCCAATATAAAAAGAGACATTCCAAGCATACTCAACACCCCAAGTGATATATACTCAGAAAATTGTTTCACTATCGATTGATTGACTTCCTTTTTTCTTGCCATCTTATCTCTCCTCACATTAGAAAAATTCGTTTTGTCGCTACGCTTAGAGATTTTCAACTATCCTCTCTCCCCACACCTTTTGATTATTGCTCCCATCTTAATCATTTGGGAGTAGAATAAGAAAGGTGTTTTCTAATCGTATAAAAAAAGCACTTTCCTCTTTTGCTTTATGAGCCTACGCAAAAGAAAAAAAGTGCTCTGTCATTTTTATCCGGCGACAAAAATGAAACACAGTTTAAATTTTTATCGTCATCATATCACAGATTTATGACTGTGGCAACATTCAACACCTATCATTGAAGTTTTCAGTATCAATAAGCTATGCTAGTATAGTAGTAAAGGAGGAGAATATAAATGGTACATTCTTGGAAATCTTATGTGTTCTTATTTATTAGTATTTTAGTAACAACTTGTATGTTTCTTTTAGATCCATTATCCATTCAATTCGGTCGGCAATTAGACCCCATCATCATTGGCATTATCATATTTGGTACTATTATTTCTATTATTTTCACCTTCCTCACATTATTCAGTCGATTAGAGAAAAAAGTTATTCCTTATATTGCTTTAACAATTACCATCATTAATCTGATTATTATCTTATTTTTCTTATATCTAGGAAAAAACATAGCTTAGCTTGATGGCATGACATATTTGAGCATGAAAAATAAAATCTTTTTTTAAGATAACGCTTCTTCCAATATGGAAGGGGTATTTTTTTATTTTAAGAGATGGTTCAAAAAGTCCGCTAAAGAAAAACCGGGCAACTCCCATCCGGTCCTTTTCTTCCTAGCCAAATTAGAGCACATCCGATCATTTATATTCATAGCCATGTACCCCTTTATAATACTCTGGATACATTGCTCCCCCACATTGTTCACAGCTAAATTGAGGCGGGCGGAACAATTGGATCCAATATTGTCAGGTTAGTACAACAGCTAGTCAGTTTCATGATCATCTGTTACTAGTAGTCGATTAAAAATAAAAGCAAAAATCAACTTCGCAGAAATACAGTCAAGTGAGCGAAAATGCAATCAACTTCGCCGAAATACAGTCAAGTTAACGATAATGCAATCAAGTTCAGCGAAATACAATCAAGTTAGCCAAAATACAATCAACTTCGCTGAAATGCAGTCAAGTTAACGAAAATACAATCAACTTCGCCGAAATACAGTCAAGTTCATCGGTTTGCAAGCAAGTTCAAGGCTTTCTATACATCTTTCACAATTTATGCTTAATTTCTTCGCGCAAACTTTTATAGCTAACTTGAGTTTTGCACCTTAAAAACTCAATAAAAAAAGCTTTGATGACGACTGATCCTCGTGTCTTTTTGAAAGCTTCCTAGGATTGGTGCTCATCAAAAAATAGGCGTTTTAAGATATTTTTCTTCATAATCATAGTTAAAAACACTGGGATATAGCCATTTGATATACTTATCTTTTAAAAATAGCTGTCGCCTTTCTTCGTCTGCTAACTTTTCCACTCCTCACGTATGATAAGGATACACTCCGGGGTTCAAAGCTTCGCATCCCTGAACTGCTCCACTCCTTTTTAAACACACACTTTATAGAAAATAAACGACTCTAGTTCAAGAAAAAGTGATTCTATGATATGGTTAGCTATGAACTGAAATCTACGAATATTTCAAATCGTTAAGCTAACGTTTACAAAAATGAATCATGAATAATCGGAGGAAAAAGATGTACACAAAAACAGACTTAACAAATGATTTAAAAAAACTTGGCATTTATAAATATGGGACACTACTGATTCACTCTTCTTATAAAAGTATTGGTGATGTCGAAGGTGGACCCGACACCGTTCTCGATTGTTTTTCAGAGTATATGAATAAGGGATTACTCGTTTTGCCCACACACACTTGGTCTTATATTAATGAAGAAAATCCAAATTTTTATGTTGATCAATCTGAAACATGTGTTGGTATCCTAACTGAAATGTTTCGTAAGCGTGAAGGGGTGATTCGCTCATGGCATCCTACCCACTCCGTTGGGGCACAAGGTAAAGATGCAAAAGTATTTACAGCAGGAGCTGAAAAGTTCGATACACCCTGTGCAAGGGGTTCTGTTTGGGGAAAACTGTTAGATCGAAAAGCACAAATTATGCTTTTAGGCGTTAATCTAACAAAGAATACATTTATTCATGGTATCGAAGAATGGGTGGATATCCCAGGTAGAATAACTGACTCACCTGAACAACTATACACCCATTTACCTGATAAAACTAAAATTTCCGTTCCTTCGCGAAGACACTGCGGCTTAAGCTGGTCAGAACATTTTTGGAAAGTAGATGATTACTTACTAGAACTTGGTGCCATGCATATCGGTAAATTTGGTGATGCTGAGGTTCGTGTCTGTGATACTGTTAAGCTGACCGAAATCATTACAACAATGCTTGAAGTAGATCCTGATTTATTTTCTGATAATGAGCCACTTACAGAAGCTTTTTCAAGCAAATTTGAAGCAAGATGGTTAGAAAAATTAACTAGCTAATGAATTTGATGTTAAGAAAGTGTGTAGCCATGCTCAAGAAAAGTAGCTCCATACTCATTTAGGTATTTCTTCGATTGATGCATAGCTTTCCAGTCAATACATTTACCTTATATTTTTGTACATCAATTTAGTTTATTCTTAATAAATAAAGAGGGTTATAAACCAACAGGGACACCAATAATATGGTATCCCTGCTTTTCTTTGTTTTTCAACATTAGTTTAAGTAATCAACCGCTGCTCTTTCAATTGGCAAGCCAGACTTATATCGTTCCATAAATAACTCAAAACTTTCTACATCTTCAGCAACTGGTGAAATTTTAGCAACATCCTGATTAGCAAAAACAACTGTATGCAAATAATCATCCAAAGTTTGGTTGGATGCCCGATTGATCATGTAAGATGCAAGTAACGCAGCCCCCCACGCTCCACCTTCTCCAGCTGTATCCATCACTGTAACAGGTGTATTCAAGGCAGCTGCCATCATTCGTTGTCCGACACCTTCTGTTTTGAATAAACCACCATGCCCAAGAATTTCATCTAACTCTACAGCCTCTTCTTTAAGTAAAATATCCATCCCTATTTTCATTGCACCTAAGGCAGAGAATAGATGGGTACGCATAAAGTTTGCTAGATTAAAATGACTATTTGAAGAACGAACAAAAAGTGGACGACCTTCCTCAAAATGCGTCATATGCTCACCAGAAAGATAACCGTAAGACAATAATCCACCCGTATCTTTATCACCTTCCAAGGCTAAATGATATAAGGTATGATATATTTTATTCATATCTGTTTCCATTCCCATTGCTTTTGAATACTCGGCAAATAAACCCACCCATTCATTAAGATCTGATGTACAATTATTGGAATGGGCCATGGCTACTAAACTACCAGTAGGTGTTGTCACAAGGTCAATTTCTGTATGCACCTTTTTCAATTCCTTTTCTAAGACAACCATTGCAAATACAGATGTCCCCGCCGAAACATTACCTGTTCTCTCCTTAATACTATTTGTTGCGACCATCCCTGTTCCAGCATCACCCTCTGGGGGACAAACAGGGATACCCACCTCAAGTTCACCTGTAGGATCAAGGAGTTTAGCACCTTCAACAGTAAGTACACCTGCATTCTCACCAGCTAACAACACATCTGCTAATAAATCCTCAAGTTTCCATGGTAATTGATTGGCTGAAATTAAGTCATTAAATTGGTCAATCTTTGTTTGATCAAATTTTTTCGTTTCCAAATCAATCGGAAAGACTCCCGATGCCTCACCAACGCCTAAAATCTTTTGACCTGTTAGCCTCCAATGAACATACCCAGCTAAAGTGGTTAAGTGGCTGATATCAGCTACATGCTCTTCACCATTTAAAATCGCTTGATAAAGATGGGCAATGGTCCATCTTTGTGGAATATTATAGTTAAATAATGCTGTTAAGGCTTTAGACGATTCTCCTGTTATATTATTTCGCCACGTTCGAAACGGAACTAATAATTGATCATTTTTATCAAAAGCCATGTAACCATGCATCATCGCACTAAAACCAATCGCTCCAATTTTTTTTAAAGGAACACCATATTGCTCATTAACATGCTGAGCCATTTTACGATAACTATCTTGTAAACCCTTCCAAATTTCCTCTAAACTATAGCTCCAAATATTATCTAGATAACTATTTTGCCAATCATGGCTACCTGCTGCAATTGGCTGATTGTCTTCTCCAACTAAAACGGCTTTAATTCGTGTTGAACCGAATTCAATGCCAAGTGCCGTCCTCCCTGCTACAATTGCTTGTTTATTTTGATTACTCATTTACATTCCTCCCTAAAAAATCTATTTAAATAACTTAATTATTTATACGTATAAGTATATGGTACTTTTATCTATTAACTTATAAATCAATCATCTAAATCATAACATTAAAATGATCTGAGTCCAAGTTAATTTTTAAAAGATAAAATAAAATTATTGTCTAAACTTGTGTTAATCAAAGGTATAACCTAACATCACATACCTATACCCTATACAACACAACTAATTATTCTCTTGCAAAAACAGGTTCGTACCACTTTAGGTTTATAAAATAGATTCAGTGAAAGCTCAATTGAATATAACAAACAAAAGGTGACCTTGAGGTATTCAATTCCAGATTAGTCATGCTATCCTTTCAAAATTTAAAAGCTCTCAAATCAAGGATCAAAAGCCAAGCTAAAAATCTACAGCTTCACCGAATGATTGGTCAACAGATGAATATCAAAGCCTGCCTTCAAATTCCAATATACGAAGATATAGAATTTAATCTGAAATATGTTATGATCAATATAAAACGAAACTTCAATCAGCGGGAGTTAGGCTTACAAGATGTAGGCCATACAAATGGTTCCGGTGGGGCGAGTAACCGCAGTCCCAGTCCCAAGTCCTTTCGATGGGCTGAGTAACCGTAACCCCAGATGTTGTCACAAATGTTTTCGGTGGGACGAGTAATCGCAAATCACTTCGGTGGGACGAGTAATCGCAAATCACTTCGGTGGGACGAGTAACCGCAGTCCCAGGACGTGACGATTTTGGTCTGGTTCCTTTTACTCCCACTGATTGGGATTGGGACTCAGACTAAGTAAGACACTTATTCTTGTGATGGAAATACGTCATAGCTTTCCTTAATGCGGCTACTCGTCCCACTGAAGACCATTGTTGTCTCGAGTTTACGGACGGGACGGTTAGCTGTGATAAAAGTATGTGGAGAATTACGCTTCAATTAAAGAGTCATCATGTTGAAAAAGACATTTGAAAGCAGAGGTTAATTATGATAGAAAGGGGAAATCAACCACGGGTTATTTCAATTGCTGGGGTTTCTGGTGGAGGGAAAACAACTATTGTAAAAGCTTTAAATAAGAAATTAGATCATTCCAAAACACTATTTTTTGATGACTATGACCTTGAGGGTCCGAATGATATTATCAAATGGGTTGATAATGGAGCTAATTATAACGAATGGAATTTGACTCCATTAATCCGAGATATTGAAAACTTATTTGCTGAACCTTTAGATTACATCATTCTAGATTCCCCATTTGCCTATAAGCACGCTAAAATGAAGAGCTTGATTGACTTTACTATTTATATTGATACGCCCTTAGATATTGCAATGGCACGTCGGATGATACGAGACTTCAAAAATAGTTCAAATGAAAGTATCTTGATTGAAATGGAAAATTACCTCTCTAATGGAAGACGGGGATTTCTTGAAATGCTCAAGTCAATAAAACCAAATTCAGACATGGTTGTGGATGGTTCGTTACCCGTTGCTAAAATTATCGATCATATTCACAAAGCAATTTCAAATAAAAAACAGGAAGATAGTTAACTAGATTATCCTTTATAATATTGAGGCAGATATATATATTACCGGAAAATTAGAGGTGATTAAATTTGGATGAAGTGCCAAACATTAAAGGGACTAAAGTGTTGTTAAGACAGCCAATAGAAAGTGATTTGAGCGACTATTTAAATGTTGATGTAAACAAAGGATGTATGGTGGAGATACAACGAATTTACCACCTAAGACAATGAAGGAAGCCAAAAAGTTTATTCAATCTATTAAAGCAAACAAATTTGAATGGTGTGTAGAGTTTGAAGAACGTTTAGTCGGGCAAGCTCGATTATCGGTCAATGAAATAGATAACCAGGCACGTTATGCCGTAGGGCTATTTGATCCTTCTATTTGGGGACACAGAAATTACACAATTAGTCCTACATTATACATTTGACAAACTACATCTACATAGGGTTGACTTGCGTGTCCTTGAATATAATAAACGAGCAATCAATTGTTATCAGAAGTATGGCTTTATCCAAGAAGGAATTGAAAGGGAAGGCGCTTTAATCGAAGGTAAATATGAGACAGACGTGTTTATGAGCATTTTAGATAGGGAATATCAATCGATAAAAAACACATTTATAAATCCAAAGTATCTTTTTAGTTAATTGAGATCGACATCATTAAAAATGATCACTCCTTCGAGGGAGAAAAATTATGGGCAAGCAAAAGATTAATAAATTAAAAACTATTCTCGAAATTTGAGCAAGACTGTTGATAAGCAAATTGCTAAATAACTAGAATTAGAAGAATACCATGCTATCATTGAAAATTCGGGTTTCTTTTCATCCGCTTGTGAAGCATGTAATCAATATTTTATTGAGCTGGAAAATTATATCGTACAGCTCGTAGATAAACTAGAACAACTTGACGAAAATAATTTTAATCATCAGCAGCAAAAAATCAATCAGATTCGCTCACATTTAGATAATGAGTATGAAACAAAAAAAACGTTCTTATTTCAATCTAGGTCTGACCCTTGGAACAGCTCTAGGCATGGTGTTTAGCTTATTTATATTTAAAAATATTGGATTAGGGTTGACATTCAGAGCTGGTTTGGTCTATTAAATTGGAGTAATTCGGGATGATTAATTTTGGATGTGTATTACATAGGTATAGTGGGTATATCTTATAAGAGGATACTCAAAACAATGACAATATGGGTAAACGTAAATTGAATCTTCAGAGGATAAAATTTATAGTATAAAGGGGAGAATTAAAATTGAATAATAAACGATTATTAAAACATTTAGCTGTACTTTTTATATCAGCTTTACTTTTAGCGGCTTGTGGAAATAATGATGCAGAGAACGGTGCCGAGGTACCTGAGGAAGATCCTACGCCTCCGGGAGAAACAGAAAATCAAGAAGAACCTGAAGAAGAACCAGATGAATCAGAAGTCTCACAAAACCTAGAAGATTGGTTCCCGACTCTAGAAAATGTTCATTATGTCTATGAAGGGGAGGGCATAGAATTTGCTTCATTTGAATGGACACCACAATTTATTGCTGAAAATACGTTCCAAGTCACAGAAGCTACTGGGGGTACAACTGTCGCCCAAATTTACGAGTATCGTGATGATGAAATTGTAAGAATTTTTTCTCGCGAAGAAACTTATTTTAGGGAAAATTTCATTGATACTAGCTATCCATCCAGCTCAGAAGAGACGGAAACGATTTTACAATTACCAATTGAAGAAGGACATTCTTGGGAAAGTGAAACGGGAGCATCATACGAAATCACAGGATTAGATGTTGAGATAGATACTCCATCTGGAAGTTATAATGCACTTGAAGTCACACGAATCTTGGATGGTTATAAAGTTGTCAATTATTATGCAGAAGGCGTCGGTCTCGTACACACCGTTTCCTACCCGCAAGAAGAAGGGATGGAAGAAGTCACTTCTACACTTGCTGAAATCCATGAAGATACCCCAGAGATTCTTCCTGTCACCTTATATAGTTTAAATGAAGATGCATCAGGATTAAATGAGATTGAAGCAGAACTTTCATTAAATACAAATGATCCTGCCAGACTAGCCCTTGCTAGTGCTTTACGTGGAGAGATACCTGAAACGGAAGATATGCCACTGCTTACTGAAAATGTTGAGATTAATTTTATGTTCCTAGATGAAAATAATATTGCAAATATTGACTTTACTGAAGAACTTATAACAGAGATGAATGCTGGTTCCGGAATAGAGATGCTCATTTTACAAGGAATTGTGAATACCATTGGAGATTATTATTTAGTTAACGATGTCTTATTAACAGTTGAAGGTGAGCCTTATACTAGTGGACACATTGAATTAGAAGAAGGAGAAACTTTAGAAGTTGATGATTCAGATGTCAACTAACTTTTCACTCTAAACGAAAAGCGCACAGCTTCCTTTTAAAAACGTAGTGATTGGGGGCGGTAAAACTTGTGATAAAGGAAACACGACGACGGTGGGAATCTCGATATTGCCTTTCGTCTAAAGGCATCAGGAGGACTACTATGCTTCTGACAGTCGTCAATCAGCAAGTCTTCTTTATCGTAGAGCGTGTCGTGAAATCACTTAGTTTTTGGCGCTTGAAGCTAGACATCATAGAAAAAACGCTTGGTAATAGACGTGGGGACTGATAATCTTATGATTTATCAGCCCTCTTGTGATATTCCAGGCGTTTTTACATGTTTTTTTATCCTGCATTTCGAGCCTGTGAATAAGTGCACTTATTCACAGGATTAATTTTTACTTTCATTCCATTATAATTCATTTTGATTCGGTATAGCTTATATTCTTCAAAAAGCGCACAGTTTCCCCTCTCCCATATAACAGGCTTTTCTATTAGGAAAGCCCTTATCAAAATGGGCTGGAATGGACGCTCCAGACCGAACAGGCTTCAGAGTTCGTTTTCTAGATTTTGTCATTCTCGTCACGGTATAAACTTTTCCATTTCTTAAGGTGGCTGATACTAGAATAGAATTAGGTGAAACCTGATATAAAATCACTGAACTTGACTGCATTCTGCGAAAGTTGATTGTATTTTGCCAAACTTGATTGCATTTTGTCAAACTTGACTGCATTTTGCCAAACTTGATTGCATTTCGCTAAGCTTGATTGATTATATAATATTAATGATATTTGTACTCCATTTTTAAAAATTCAAATGTGCTATTATTCGTAGATTGCATAAAAGTATGAGTATCTTTAAATCCTATTTTTCTGTAAACTTTTATTGCCCTTTGATTAAAGATTGCTACTGATAATGTTATTTTTTCTGGATTAAATTTGCCTTTTACAAAGTCTATACATGATTTTAGAAATTTCAATCCCTCACCTTTACCAGTTAAATCTGGTCTCATTCCTAATTCTATTTCAAATGTTCGAACATCTTCTTGATTAATATTTAAAAAACCAATTAATTCTTTACCCATAGTAACTGAATACAAAGATTCCTTACGTATATTGGGATTTATAAATTCTTCTAAATCTTCTTTGTCAGCTTCTATATCATAAAAAGAATACTCTCCATCATAATGCCATCCAAATGCAATCTCTTCTGCTTGTTCTTGATGCATAATCTCAAATTTATAAGTCATAAATACCACCTTTGAGCTGAGTGATGCTATTTTACAATACTAAATGTCCTGCGAATGACCATTTCTATAGTCTCCGCTTTTTAACATGTTATTTTCTCTTCTAATAAACATTTATAAACACCTAAATATATTCGTTCCTTAACTTTTAGAGGCTATACCAGGATATGACTTAATTCATCAAGAGGAGTTTGAGACTAATAAATGTTATAAGTTTTATTCAGTTTCAAACTCCTTGATTTTATTCTACAAATACCTTAGCCCTTGATCATATATCTAGCCATTGACACGATTTCCCTGACTTTTCTGTATTTGATGGATAAGCCTCTTATCTTTTGAAAAAGGGGCTAAATCCATTTGTTTAATGGCTTCTCTTTTCCGTTTCATATTTAAATAACTAATAAAATCATATACCTCTGCTGTATCTTCTTCATTGAATAAAGTCAATTAGCTATTTTAGATCATCATACGTAACACTCATTTTAAATGCCGCCTCAATATTTACTTAACTCCATTATACCATTGGATAAATTATTTACTGAAAGGATTCACGAACAAACGAGGAAACCGCCATCCATGGCAATTTCACCGTTTGCTTGTAAAAGATATGTTAATCTTGAACAAATATACTAAATTTATTTTTCATACAACAATTATACTTTCGAGCTCTTGATTCAAGATCGATTGATCCCCTTCAAAAAATTATCCGCGTGAAGGTTTAAATCGTTTGAGTCTGAGCGCATTTAAGAGAACGGAGACAGAACTAAAACTCATCGCTGCTCCTGCAATCATTGGGCTTAATAATGGACCGCCAAAAATATGGAGTACCCCCATGGCGAATGGAATACCTAAAACATTGTAAGCAAAAGCCCAGAAAAGATTTTCTTTAATGTTTCGAATGGTTGACTTACTTAATTCAACGGCACTCGGTACATCGAGCAAGTCACTTCTCATTAGAACAACGTCGGCAGATTCAATCGCAACATCTGTACCTGAACCAATGGCAATGCCGATGTCTGCCTGTGCTAGAGCTGGTGCATCATTGATTCCGTCGCCGACCATTGCTACTTTTTTGCCTTCACCCTGAAGTTTTTCAACTTCATTTGCTTTATCCTCTGGCAAAACTTCACTCATCACACGATCAATACCAACTTGTTTGGCAATCGCTTCTGCGGTTCGCTTGTTATCACCTGTTATCATTCCCACTTCAATGCCCATTTGATGCAATCTCTCAATCGCTTTGGCACTATTCTCTTTGACGGTATCTGCGACAGCGATGATCCCAGCAAGTCTGTCATCAATCGCAATGTACATTGGGGTTTTTCCTTCATTTGCTAATTTGTCAGATTGCTCTGATAAATCGGCTAAGGAAATTTGACGTTCATCCATCAATTTTTTATTTCCTGCCAATAATTTTTTGTCCTCAATCATTACTTCAATCCCACGACCAGGAATCGCTGTAAAGTCTTGCACATCCATTGCAGCAAATTCTCTAGTCTCTGCTTCTCTAACAATTGCTTCGCCTAATGGGTGCTCAGAACCTTTTTCAGCAGAAGCCGTTAAAGCAAGTAATTCTTCTTCGCTGACTTCACTTATCGGTACGATATCTGTTACAACAGGCTTCCCTTCAGTGATCGTCCCTGTTTTATCAAAAACAATCATGTCAACTTTATGCGTCGTTTCAAGTGCTTCCCCACCTTTTATGAGTACACCATGTTCAGCGCCTTTCCCTGTACCTACCATAATGGCAGTAGGTGTCGCTAAACCAAGAGCACAAGGGCAAGCAATGACGAGCACAGAAATGGCAATGGTTAAAGCAAAGATTCCAGATTGACCTGAAAAATACCATGCCAGACCTGATACAATCGCTAGCCCAATCACAATCGGAACAAAATAGCCAGAGATAATATCTGCTTGCTTAGCAATCGGTGCTTTTGAGCCCTGTGCATCTTCAACCAACTGAATAATTTGAGATAAAGCCGTGTCACTCCCCACTTTTGTTGCTTGATATTGAACCGTCCCATTTTTGTTAAAACTACCACCGATCATTGAATCGCCGATATTTTTCTCCACGGGGATACTCTCACCTGTCAACATGGATTCATCAACAGACGTTCTCCCCTCAGTAATCGTGCCATCGACCGGGATCTTTTCACCGGGTTTAACAATGATATGATCACCAACAACAACTTGATCAATGCCTAGTTCCATTTCTTGCCCGTCACGAATGACGGTTGCTGTTTTAGGTGCTAAATCCATTAATTTTTCAATCGCTTCAGACGTTTTTCCTTTTGAACGTGCTTCTAAATACTTCCCTAGCGTAATGAGCGTTAAAATAACCGCAGCAGATTCAAAGTACAATTCATGAGCATAACTTGGATCACCATTCCAGATCACCATTGTTGCTCCAACACTGTAAATAAAAGCAGCACTTGTTCCAAGAGCAATCAAGGAATCCATATTGGGATGCCCTTTAAATAGGGATTTAAAACCGATTGTATAATAGCTCCAACCTAGAGCAATCACGGGCACCGTTAAAATCAATTGTACAATCGCAAAATTAAGCGCATGGATTTCGGGGTTAATAATTGATGGAACAGGAAGTCCAACCATATGCCCCATTGAGATATAAAATAATGGAATCGTAAATATTGCTGAGAGCCAAAAACGACGCCAAATCGCATGCATTTGTTCAGCTTTTTTATTTTTTGCGTCATGATATGAATCTGCTGAAGCATCGACATCTTCTTCTGCTTGGTAACCAGCATCTGCAATGGCCTGGGTCACATCTGAAACAGCGAGAACAGTTGGATCATATTCTAGCATTAATTTTTCTGTCGCAAGATTGACCCGGGATTCACGAACACCTTCAAGCTTAGCTGCCGCTTTTTCAACGGTTTGCGCACAGGAAGCACAGGTCATTCCCGAGATCGCAAAAGTTTTCTTTTCTGTTTTGGTCAGTGCTTTATAACCCGCTTCACTCACAGCCTCTTGAATATCTTGCACTGAAAGAACAGCTTGATCAAAATCAATATTTAGCTTTTCAGTGGCTAAATTGACCTGAGCTGACCCAACACCCGGTAATTTGTTGGTTACTTTTTCAACCGTCTGGGCACAAGAAGCACAGGTCATCCCTTCTATATCAAATGTTTTTTTCGCCATGACTATCACTCCTCCATCTTACTGAATCAATTCAGTTTGATACCCTGCTTGGTTGACTGCTTCAGTTAATTGATTGACTTGTTGAACAGCCTGATCATATTTAACTTGGGCAGTGCCTTTTTTTAGGTTAACCTTTACTTTCTCAACACCTTCAAGCTCTTTAAGGGCTGTTTCCACGCGATTAACACAATGGTTACAATTCATTCCTGATATATTTAGTTTAATTTTTTCCATTTTCATTCTCCTCAGCTTCATTTTTTAAATGGCAATGGCATTGACCCGGCACACAGTTACAAGGTACTTGGTCAACAGCCTCTGCTTGTTTTTTCTCAAGAACTGTCTCTATTTCCTTAATATCATCAAAGCTCAACACAGAATCATTGAGTAGATAAGCCATGATACCGCCTTTTTGCCGATTACAAACATTATCAAATAACTCACTTAACATGTTTTTTACAAAATCAATCTCATTTAGGTCGGTTGAATATAGAAATTTATTTCCGATCTTTTCGGTATTAAGAGCTTTCTTTTTTACAAGTCTTCCAATAAACGTTTTTGTTGTGGCAGGTTTCCAAGCTTTTTTCTGTTCTAAAACCTGAATGATTTCTTTACTGGTTACTTGTTGATGCGCCCAAACTACACGCATAACTTCCCACTCTGATTCAGTGATTTTCGAATCTATTTCGGCAGTCATATTCATTCCTCACTTTCTCGTTGACTACATTTGTAATCATTAGTACTAACGTTAGTTTACAACCGTAAACGATAAATGTCAAGTCAAATTATATTATTTCTTATGTTTTTCATTTACTTTACTCATAAAGTTGATTTTTCCCTATGATATAATCAGCCTGAGGTGAGTCAAATGGAATTATCCAGTTTAATTAACGACCATATGATTATCCAGCGCCATCAACCGATAATCATCTCAGGTCGAGATCAAGCAAACGAAACCATTCGGGTGATTTTTTTAGAGCAAACCTATACAACGGCTACTTCAGCAAATGGAAATTGGTCAGTTATCCTTGATCCAGCTGAACCAGGGGGTCCCTATCAAATGGAGATTATCGGAACTGAGAAAAAACGGATTAGCGATATTCTAGTCGGAGATGTCTGGGTTCTAGGTGGTCAATCCAATATGGAATTACCCGTCCATCGCACACTTGATTTATTTTCTGAAGAAATGAAAATGGTTAATCAACCACAAATTAGACAGTTTAGTGTCCCTCAAAATTATAACTTTCATCAGCCAAAGAAACAGCTATCAGGAGGAAAGTGGCTAAAAGCAGCTGCAGAAGATGTGCTTAACTTTAGTGCTGTTGGTTATTTCTTTGCCGAAAAAATTTATCAAGAACACGACATTCCCATTGGCTTGATCCAAACAGCTGTCGGTGGAACGCCAATTGAAGCATGGATGCGTGAAGAAACACTGCGTCAATTGGGGACTTATAATCAAGTGCTTGATCAAAGTAAAAATGACGATTGGATTCAAGAGACAATTAAACAAGAGGAAGAACGACAGCAACAATGGCATCAACAACTCGACCGCAATGATCAGGGCTTGCTTGAAAAATGGTTCAATCCAAGTGTTGATACAAGTGACTGGCAGACGTTCGCTCTACCCCATTCATGGCAAGATACGGCGCTTGAACAAATTAAAGGGGCTGTTTGGTTTCAAAAAACGATTGAACTATCCGATTCCGTAACTGAAAAGGGAGCGATGTTAAAACTGGGTACCATTGTTGATGCTGATCAAACCTATGTCAATGGACATTTAGTTGGGCAAACAGGCTATAAATATCCGCCCAGACGTTACCAGATTCCAAAAGGGATATTAAAATCAGGAAAAAATACGATTACCGTTCGCGTGATCAGTACAGAATCAACTGGTGGTTTTATAACTGATATGCCTTATCAGTTGATCACAGATAAGCAGAACATTTCCTTAATAGGTTCTTGGAAGTATCGTATTGGAACAATCACAAAGCCTTTAATTCCGAGCACCTTTTTCAGAAATAATCCTGCCGGGCTCTTCAATGAAATGATTGCTCCTATCGGGAACTACCCCATAACGGGTGTACTTTGGTATCAAGGTGAGACAAATACTCATCAACCAAAAGGCTATCACAAATTATTTGAAAAACTCGTTGAGGACTGGCGGCAAAATTGGCAAATCGGTGATTTCCCGTTTATCTTTACGCAGCTGGCTAATTTAGAGACGGGTGAAGATCAGCAGGAAAGTCATTGGGCGATGTTACGAGATGAACAACGTCAGTCGTTACAAGTTGAAAATACTGCAATGGCTGTTACCATTGATGTCGGTGAATATAATGACCTGCACCCACAAGATAAGAAAACAGTGGGTCAACGCTTAGCAAAGTGTGCCAACGTCCTTGCCTACAAGCAAAAAATTGAATACATGGGTCCACTGTATAAGTCACATCAAATAAATAATGATACGATTGAAATCACCTTCGATCATATTGGATCTGGTTTAGCCATCCGAGGTGACGCATTAAATGGATTTACTATGGCTGGAGCAGATAAGCAATTCTTACCTGCACAAGCACGGCGGATAGAAAATAAAGTCATCGTCTCACATTCACAAATTAAAAGCCCTAAACATGTGCGCTATGCATGGGCAGATAATCCTGAACAAGCTAATCTATATAATAAAGAAGGTTTACCCGCCTCACCCTTTACAACAGAAACGGAATGACTTGATTAAAACTAGCCTTTTCACTCGATCCTTGAGGAGTAAGGCTAGTTTTTTTTATGTTTTAATTTGCTATCTTCAAATGCATAAAAATAATGTTTTTTACAAAAATTCATTGGACTATGAAGTGAATATCTCTATACGGTTTTTATCACAGATAACCGTCCGTAAAACTCGGGGCAACAACAGGTTTCGATGGGGCGAGTAACCGCAAATCTTTACGGTGGGACGAGTAACCATATGCATGACCTACATCCTGTAGGTCCAACTCCCACTGATTGAAGTTTCGTTTTATAATGACAAAATTCCTAAAAGTCAGATTGAACCTTTCTATCCGACTTTTCAACTTAAGGTTTTCCTTGAAATGAGGGATAGAACTACTCTATCCGACTTTTCAACTTAAAGTTTTCCTTGAAATGAGGGATAGAACTACTCTATCTAGTTTTTCACAAGTTTGTTTATCCAAAAGGCGGGATAGGTACTTGAGCTGACAATCTCACATATTGAATACCCAATAGATCAAAGTCCCTTTCCCCGTACTTCTTCAAGTAAAAAATTAGCCTATATTTAAACAAATCAAACAAATCCACTTGACATCTCATTTTCATCTATTATACTTATATACATAACTATATAACCATAAACGAAATTTTTGCTGGAGGTGGGACTAATTGACTCAAACATTTGACGATAGCAAACCGATATTTATGCAAATTAAAGAAAAAATCGAAGATCAAATTGTTAATCAACAATTAACTGAACATCAACAAATTCCTTCAACGACGCAAATGGTGCATTTTTATAAAGTAAATCATCTGACAATATCGAAAGGAATTAATCTCTTAGTTGATGAAGGTATTCTTTACAAGAAAAGGGGGATTGGCATGTTTGTAGCAAACGGAGCAAGAGCAATACTTCTCAAAGATCGAAAAAATAAATTTGCCGATGCATTTGTTTTACCGATGATTCAGGAAGCTAATAAATTAAATTTAACGGATAAAGAACTTAGCCAAATGATTAATAAAGTAAAGGAAGGTGAAGTTAAATGAGTCTTGACGTTATATTTGAAAATGTTTCTAAGTCATATCGAGACTTTCAGGCACTTGATCATGTGTCTTTTGCCTTAACACCAGGAAAAACATATGGATTAATTGGACGAAATGGTGCTGGAAAGACGACACTACTTTCTCTGTTAGCATCTTTTCAGCTTCCTACATCTGGACAAATCAAAGTAGGTGGTGAAGAGCCATTCGAAAATAGCCAAATCATGCCTGAAATCAACTTTGTCTATGAAGCAGATTATAGTGATGAATATGAAACAATGAAAGACTATTTACAATATGTTGGACGTTATCGCCCAAATTTCGATCAGGACTATGCTCAAAAGTTAGTGGAGTTATTTGAATTACCTCAAGATAAACCGATCAAAGAATTTTCAAAAGGGATGCAATCTGCATTAAATATCGTCTTAGGTTTTGCCAGCAGATGTCCGATTACAATATTTGATGAAGTGTATTTAGGGATGGATGCACCTAATCGAGAACTTTTCTATCAAGAAATCATTGAAGAGCAAAGCCGACATCCTCGCACACTCATTCTATCAACCCATCTTGTTTCTGAAATGGACTATCTATTTGATCATGTTCTAATTTTAGACCGTGGTCGATTGATCATCGATGAGGCATTTGATCAAATTATCCAGCGTGGTGTATCGATTACTGGTGATGCCTCAAATGTTGACACTTTTGCTACAGAACTCAACATCTTAAATAGTCAGCAACTTGGTGGAACCAAATCCATTATGGTATATGGTGAAATGGATGAAGCTAAACAACAAGAAGCTAAAACATTAGGCTTAGAAATAGGACCTTTAGCCCTTCAGGATCTATTTATTCACTTAACAAAAAAGGAGCGATCTTATGAATCCTAAAAATCACTCAAATATAGCCAAATTATCATTTGATTTCTATACGATGCAAATGCAATGGTCACTCTGGTATTTAGCGATTGTTATTGCAATCAGTTTGATTGCCCCCCTATTTATTCCTCAAATGAATGAGGGGCAGTGGAATTTTGTCGAAGTCATCTATAATGCATCAAAAATCTATCTGGTCGTTGTCGCCCTTTTCACTTGCTTTGCCTTGCTTGGTTATATGGTAAAGAGCGGCGTGACACGTAGAGATTACTTTTATGGAACAATGATTGCCGCAGTTGGGGTCTCTTTTAGTTTAATGATTATGGCATCAATCATTTCAGTCGTTATTGAATGGATTGGCTACCAACCCTATTCACAAACGATTTCATTTCTAGATACAACATCGACTTGGTTTGTTCCAATTTTATCATTAAGCTTAATCTTGCTTAGCTATTATATCGCTGGTTGGATAATTGCCGTTGGTTATTACCGATTTGGTGGCTTGAAGACAGTAGGTTTCGTTATTCTGGCGTTTAGCTTTGTCTCGTTAATTGATTTGCTATGGGAAGGAGAAATGGTCTATCCGTTCTTTTCAAAAGCATTCAGTTTTTCATTAGATGGCATGCCGATTCTCTATTCGTTTGGGATCACGCTCATTTTAATGGGTCTAGCTTTATGGCTTGTGCGTCTGATCACTAAACGAATCCCGATTAAAATTGAGTAATAGCCTGAATTAACCTAGAATGAAGGAATTAAACATTAGGGTGAAGTGAATAATGCTTCACCCTTAACTATTTTCAGTTTATTAAGCTTCTTATGAATTCTTCAGTTATTCATATTCCAGTTAATGAGATCTAAGATTTCATCTTTCATTTTCAAATATGCATCATTAATTGGTACTCGATTATTAGGTGTTCTATAAGCTAAATGTGTATAATCCACCTTAAATTCTTTAAGAATCATTCCTGGCTTTTTAGACATAACAACAATTCTTGTTCCTAAAGCTAAAGCCTCATCTACATCATGAGTGATCATCAACACAGTATTTTCATTTTCTTTCCATAATTTCCTGATTAATGTTTGCATATTTAAACGTGTTAAGGCATCTAAGGCTCCCAAAGGTTCATCCATTAAAATCATTTCAGGTTGATTAGCAAGTGTCCTAGCCAACGCCACTCTCTGTTTCATTCCACCAGACAATTCAAAAACTGCTTTATTTGCATCATCGATAAGATCTATTTGTGTTAAAAAATGATGACTAACCTTGTCAATCTCTGTTGATTTAAGACCTCTCATTTTAGGACCAAACTCTACGTTTCCTTTTACTGTAAGCCAAGGATATAATGTTGAAGATTGAAAAACAACACCACGATGCCAATCCGGACCATTAATAGGGTGATTTTGAAAATTCACCTCACCGCTCGTGGGTTTTTGATAGCCAGCCAAAATACGAAGTAAGGTACTTTTACCACAACCCGATGGTCCTAAAACACAGACAAATTCACCTTTCTCAATCTTCAAATTAATATTTTGAATGGCAGGTATCGAGGTTTTTTCATTTCCAAAATTCATTGTTAGATTTTTTACTTCTATTAACGGAGTATTTTTTTTCATTTCCAGCCCCTATTCTTCTCTTGCTAGAAAAATTTCAATATATTTTGGTTCAATAAATGCATCAAGCATTTTTTGATCTGGAGAATTTGAAATTGATCCTTGATCCTCAAGAAAGTCCGCTGTTTCTTTCATAACATTAGCAAAATCACCTAATTGTTCACTTGTTCCTAAATACTCTTGTGTTATCTCTTCTTCAGGCGTTAGCCAAATAGAACCTTGCATTTGGTTTAAAGCTTCTTCTACCGAGATTTCCAATGGCTCTGCCACTATCTCTGCTGCATTTTCCTTATTTTCTCGATAAAGATTACCACCCTCTGCCATTGCAGCAATAACATCAGCAACTAACTCAGGATAATTTTCTGAAAATGCTTTACGTGCAAGGGTGATATTCGCTGTTTTATGCCCCATATCTGCCACTTGCTCAGACGAAATAAGTAGGTTCCCAGTTTCTAGAATTCTGCCTAATGATGGTTGCCATGTGTATGCTGCATCAATATCATCACGCTCCCATGCTGCAACAATATCCATTGTCTGCATATCCAATAACTCCACATCCTCTGTAATTCCCATCTCATTTAAGATTTGAAGCAAACTATAATGTGAAGTCGATGCAAAGGTTGTCGCAACTGTCTTACCAGCTAAATCTTCGATCTGATTGATCCCTGAATCCTTTTGAACGGCCAGTCCTTCTATCTCACCTAAAATTTCATGAAGCCAAATTAGTTCCACGTCCAATCCTGTGGCTAGAGCTATAACTCCATTTGTATGTCCCATTGAAGCAAAATCAATACTACCCGAAGAAAGAGCTTTATTTGCATCTACACCAGAATCAAAAATAACAAAATTGGTTTTAATTCCTTTATCATCAAAATATTCTTTGAATAACCCCTCTGTCATAGCAACCATCTCGTCATTTGGTACCCGTAAGTAACCAATATTTATTTCTGTTGGTAATTCCCCTTCAGCTATACTTGATTGTTCATTATTGCAACCTATTAAAACAAGACTGATCACAAGAACAATCAAGAAAAAGCAACTTTTCTTTGTACATCTCATTTTTTATGCCTTTCCTTTCCAAAACACGAATTTTCCTTCTAAATACTTTAGACCACTATCCAGCAAAACACCTGTCAGCCCCATAATAATAATCCCGACAAACATCACATCAGATTTTAAATATCTTGACGCATCAATAACCATCCAACCGATACCTGATGTAGATGCAGTCATTTCAGCAGCAACCAAAGTTGTATATGCAAAGCCCATCGCTGTACGTAAACTGGTAAATATTTCAGGAAGACAAGCAGGTAAAACAATCCTTAAAAAAACATCCTTTTGTGATGCTCCCAATGAACGGGAGCTTAAAATATAATCTTGATCAAGATTATTGACAGCTGATACGCAAGCGATATAAATAGGTGCAAAGGCTGCTAAGTACAGTAAAGTAACCTTTGAACCATCATCAATCCCCATCCATAAAATAAGTAAAGCATAGTAAGCTAATGGGGGAATTGGACGATAAAACTGAACAATTGAATCAATGATAGCGCTGATTTTTTTAAAATAGCCACTCAGTAAACCCAGAGGAATCGCTGTTATCAATGCAAGCAAAACAGCGATGATTAGTCGTTCAAAGCTATCTCCCAAATGTCCCCATAAACTAAGTTGATTATAGCCATTAGATACAATGTCGATAAATGCCCGCCAAACATCCTGTGGCGAAGGTAGAACAATTGATGAAGTATCCTCTATATTTGCAATGATAAACCATAAGCTTAAAATAATTAACCAAGTTAATAATGTTAAGGTTCTCTCCAAATGACTTTTTTCTTTCTTTCCATTCATTTCATTTCCCCCGATTAATTTTCCTTATGTCTATAGACCAACATGACTTAGATAAAAAAAGAAAAACTCAAATTGAATTTTTCTTTTTTATCAAGCTCTTAGTTAAAATTATAATCTGTCACAATAGGCTCACGTTTTAATTCGATATCATTAAAGTACTCATATTCACTCACGCCTAAGAAGGAACCATCAATGTTATACACATTTTCATAACCAAGTTGACCTAACGCACGAACCATATTATAGCTCCGCTGTCCTGAACGACAGTGTATATATACAGGCTTATCATTAGGAATCTCACTTAAACGATCACGGAATTGGCTTAATGGAATATTAATAGCACCTTTAATATGACTTAATTCATACTCATCTACTTCTCGTGCATCAATGATCATTGCTTTATTCTCAACTAGTTGTCGTACTTCGGTAACGCGAACTTTTTTATATTCACCATTCAAAATATTTAAAGCTGTTAAAGCAGCATGGTTAACAACATCTTTGGCTGTTGAAAAATGTGGTGAATAAGATAATTCTAATTCTTTTAATTGCTCTAGGTTTGCTCGAAGCATGATTGCCGTTGCAATTACATCAATTCGCTTATCTACATTTCCACGCCCAACTGCTTGTGCACCAAGTATTTGTCCAGATGGTTTAGCAAAGATCAACTTAAAAAAGAGGTTTTCTGAATCTGGCATCAGACCAACTTTATCTTTCGGAATTACATAAGAGAAATCATAATCAATTCCAGCTTCTTTAAGTTGTTTCTCATTTAATCCCGTATTTGCTACATTCAAATTAAACATTTTAATACTTGAAGAACCAATAACGCCTGTATTCGTATAAGTCCTACCATAAACATGGTCTGCAGCTGCACGGGCTTGACGTTGTGCCGGACCAGCAAGTGTTAATTGAACCTTTGCACCCGTGGTAAAACATGTTGTTTCAATCGCATCACCAACTGCATAGATATGTGGATCACTTGTTTGGTAATGATGATTAACTTTTATTGCTCCCGTTTTTCCTAATTCAAGCCCTGCTTGCTTGGCTAAAGTCACTTCTGGATGAACGCCAATAGCCATAACAACAGCTTGAGCTGATATCTCTTTTCCTGAAGCAAGGATAAGTTTATCTGTTTCAACTTTTTTAAGTTCATCATTTAAAATAAGGTTTATCTCATTATTGATCATTTCTCGATGTAGTATTTGTGCCAGGTCATAGTCAATTGGTGTCATAACTTGATCTTGTGCTTCTACAAGTGTAACGTTATAACCAGAGTATTTTAAGTTTTCAGCAACTTCAAGTCCAATAAAACCTCCGCCGACAACAGCAATATCCTTTACATCATTTACCTTAGCATAATTTGTTAATGATTCCACATCAGGAATTGTTTTCATCACGAATACATGCTCATTGTTAATTCCACTAATACTTTTCGGTAAGATCGCATTTGCACCTGGTGATAAGAAAAGAACATCATAACTCTCACTATATATTTTGCCTGTTTGAACATCTTCTACATCAACTGTTTTTTCTACTTTATCTATAGCAACAACTTCATTGAATACACGTGCGTCAATATTATATTGCTTATCAAATTGATTCGGTGTCATTAATACTAAATCTTGAGACTCCTCAATATCCCCACTTAAATGGAAAGGGATGCAGCAATTTGAAAATGAAACATAAGGTCCTTTTTCAAACATAATAATCTCAGCCGATTCATCCAATCTTCTCACTCGTGCCGCTATTGAGGCACCTCCAGCTACTCCTCCAACAATTAATACTTTTTTCCCCATAAAAAATATACCTCCTACTAGTTTTGTGAAAAAATCATATATCTTATTATTTTCTTATTTTTATCTCATACGATGAGGTAGAATACAGACCTTACCTGCAAAAGCTTTCATTCCAAAAATCCCACCTAATGACATTGCAATAAGAAAAAACCAACCTGAAATTGAAAAACTCGAAATTGACGCATACATCGCACCAATATTACAACCTAATCCAAAACGCGAGCCAAATCCAAGCATTAAACCACCTAGGGCAAAATATGCGCCATCTCTTTTATTAAAAGCAAAATCAAATTTAAATCGATTGGCTAATAGCAATGCAACAGAGCAGCCTACTAATAAACCAATATTACGAATAGTTCCACCATCTGACAATAAACCTGCATTTACTTTATCAATATGTGAACCAAAATACTCCACTGGAAATTTAACACCTAATGATTGAAAGATCGCTACATTCCAAGTTACTAAAGGTGTTGATACACCCCAATTTTTCCCTGTTGTTACTAAAACAAACAATGCAGCAAAAGCTAAGGCCATTGCTCCAATAGTAAAACTCCATCGTTCTACAAATAGTTTATGATAGGTTTCATAGCTGAAGAATTTTTTTCGCTTCTCATGAGCTAAGGGTTGTTCAATCGTTTCATAATCTCCCTTAGGATCCAAATATGTTCCTTCCTTTTTGCGATAACTCTCATAACATACCACTAGCCAATAAATGATGCCTAAAAGAGCCACTGTCATAAGAAATGCACCAAAGTAACCAAATACCTCTGGTAAATGGAGTTGTACACCCACTTGTCCAATAGCCGTTTGATCAATTAATTCCCTTGCAAAATGTCCAGGGGATGCACCTAAAATAAAAAATATAAAGGCAATCAATGCTCGACCAGAACCCTCTCCAAAATCAGCTAATGTACCTGAACCGCAACCACCAGCTAACATCATTCCTACTCCAAAAATAAATCCACCAATAATCGTTGCAATATTTGTAAAATAAACATTTGCTGTACCGGGAATAATATCCATTCCTTCAGTTGCTAAATAAGCAGGTACTGCACCTTCAAGTGCAGCCTTCCACTGAATTCCCATTGTAACCAGTGCTGTCACAAGAATAAGTATTAATAGTGCTTTTGATAAACTTCCTTCCCCACGCATATAGATTCGCTTTATTCCCCCAGCAAAACCAAAACGTGATCGTGTTAATATGTAACCCAATAATACACCTGCAAATAAATAGACAGGTAAAGTTTCTGATAATGAATGAAGATAGACACCAAAGAGAACTAAGCCAATGATAATAAAAATTCCGATTATTAACTGGGTATATCTTGATCTTTCTATTGGTGTTGACTCTATTTCCCTCATTAAAATTCCCCCTTCGTTCTTCTATTTGATTTTTTATAATTGTTCAATAGTTCACATAAATAAATAAAAAAATAGAATATATTTTGTTTATCTATGTAAAGCAACTATCGACGAATTTAATTATAGCGGGAAGATTATACCTTGTGAAATGATGAATTTGAATATAACTATTCTTAAAAAGAATAGTTGTATAAAATAAACTTGAACACTATTGAGTCTGATGAATAAATAGGAGTAAAAATTAATGGGGAGAATCGTAACAATTTTCTATGCATTCATTCTTAATTTATTGGAAGTTGTTTGATTACTATTGAAATGATATATTTATTAATGGTTGAAACTTAAATATAGTGCCCTCTTATAGAAACATAATAACTAGTTTAAAGGAGAGAAACTTAGTGCTTGACTATAGATATAAAACATTTTCAGTTTTAGCAAATACCTTAAATTATACAAAAGCTGCTAAAATTCTTGCTTTAAGCCAACCTACTGTCACAAAACATATCCAATACCTTGAAGATGAACTTGATACTAAATTGTTTGACTATCAAGAAAGGAAGGTGAAACTAACAAAAGAAGGGGAATATTTAAAACAATCTATCGAAAAACTTGATCAAACTATAATACTCATTAAAGAAGAATTAACCGGGAATAAGCAACCATTATCATTTAACATCGGTGTAAGCCGCACAATTGGGGAATACTATATCCCTGACTATACCGACCTTATGTCAGAACAACAAAAGCTACATGTAAACATAACTGTTGAAAATACTTCTCAACTATTAAAGTTATTAAATAAAAGATTAATTGACTTCGCTCTTATCTCTGGTCCTGTAAACTCAGATCATTATGAGAGTATTCCATTCTATGAAGATCAAGTTTTACTTATATGTTCGCCTAAGCACCCTTTAGCAAATCAAACTGTTTCTCTTGATAATATTTTTTCTGAAAAATTCCTTTTTCGAGAAGAAGGTGCTGGAATTAACGATAGTATTAACTCCAAATTAGCATCTTGTCATATCACATCAAATAATTTCAAAAATATAACACGTATTGGAAATATTCAACTTTTAAAGGATTATATTAAAAAAAATGATGGGATTGGATTTTCATATGCCTTATCAGTTAGCAAAGAATTAGCAGAAAAACAATTAAGTATGATTACACTGAAGGACTTTAAAATCATACAAAAGTTCTACCTTCTTTTTAATAAAAAAATAAAAAGAAATGAAGAAGTACAAAAAATCCTTTCATTATTTCTTAAAGAATAAAAGCCCCGAATAAAAACAAAATCTCATTGTTCTATTCGGGGATTATACAGATATTAACTATTACTATTTACTTTTATAACTTCTCACCATTTGTTTCAATCACTTGCTTGTACCAATCAAAAGAGGCTTTTTTCTTTCTTGCTAAAGTCCCGGTTCCATCATCATGCTGATCAACATAAATGAAACCATATCGTTTCGAATACTCTCCTGTTGAAGCACTGACCAGATCAATACAACCCCAGCTTGTGTAGCCGATTAAATCAACACCATCGTCAATCGATTCCGCCATGGCTTTGATATGTTCACGTAAATAATCAATTCGATAATCATCTTGAATCGATCCATCTTGCTCAACCTTATCATAGGCTCCAAGCCCATTTTCAACAACAAAAAGCGGAACTTGATAACGATCATATAAAGCCTTTAGCGAAATTCGCAAGCCCACAGGGTCAATCTCCCAGCCCCAATCACTTGCTTTTAGATGTGGATTTTTTACCCCACTCATGATATTACCAGCTGTTTTTTCTAAATCGGTTGGATCTGCTTTCTCTGTTCGTGACATATAATAACTCAAGGCAATATAATCAACAGGATATTGCTTGATGATCTCAAGATCGCCCGCTTCAATTTCTAATGCAATACCATGTTCCTTGAAATAACGATTAATAAAGGTTGGATATTCACCACGCACCTGAACATCACCACAGAAATAATTAAAGACTTGCTCCTTCTCAAGTGCATCTAAGACATTGACTGGATCACAATCATATGGATAGATCGGCGTATAAATAATCATACAACCAATTTTTGAATCAGGAATAATCTCATGACCGATTTTAACCGCCAAACTGCTGGCAACAAATTGATGGTGAAGGGCTTGAAAAACAGACTGTTCATTTTCCTGCTCATTCGCTTTTTTTGAAAAGCCTAGACTCATAATCGGCATGACCAAACCACTATTGATTTCATTGAATGTCATCCAATATTTCACTTTATCTTGATAGGCTGTGAAAATAGTCTCAACATAGCGTTCGAAAAATTTAATGACTTTGCGATTACGCCAGCCTCCATATTCCGTTACTAAATGAAGCGGCATTTCATAATGTGAGATCGTTACAACCGGCACAATATTATGTTCTAATAATTGATCAAAAACACGATGATAAAAATCGAGTCCTTCTTGATTTGGTTCTTCTTCATCTCCGTTTGGAAAAATACGTGACCAAGCAATCGACAACCTAAAGGCTTTAAAGCCCATTTCAGCAAATAAAGCAATATCCTCTTGATAGCGATGATAGAAATCAATCGCTTGATGATTAGGATAGGTGCATCTTTCCTGATCCAATTTAAAGTCAAAACCTGGCTCGGTTAAAATCGCTAAACGCTCTTTTCCACCCGGAAGGACATCGGCAATATTTAACCCTTTACCGCCCTCATTAAAACCACCTTCGATTTGATTGGCGGCTGTTGCTCCGCCCCAAAGAAAATCACTTGGGAATTTTTTATTTTGCTTCATCAACTATCTTGCTCCTTTCTTAATTAAATCAAAATGTGTCATATTTTAGTCCTTTGTAAATCGTGCAATATCAGCACTTTAACTTTCTAAATCGAGTAAAGGTTGATCCGTTTTAATATTCCCTTGTGCAACAACTTCAACACGTTGATATTTATCATCATTTGTAATCACAATTGGAGTGATCGTGTCATAGCCTGCTTTTTCAATTTCAGCAATATCAAATTCAATCAATAATTGTCCTGTTTCAACTTTATCACCTTGGGAAACGTGTGCTTCGAAGAATTTACCGTCTAATTGAACTGTATCGATTCCAATATGCATCAATAGCTCTGCCCCATGTTCAGTTACAATACCAATCGCATGATTCGTACCAAATAAGGCTGAAACGGTTCCACTTACAGGTGCAATCAATCTTCCTTCTGTAGGCTTGATTGCTGCCCCTTTCCCTAAAGCGCCTGAAGCAAAAGCATGGTCAGAAATATCGGTTAAACTTTTTATCTCTCCATTTAAAGGTGTTGAAATCACTTCACTATTCACGTCTTGTGGAATATCTGTTGGTTTTACTTCGTTTGTTCCTTCTGTTACCGGAGAATCTTCTTCATTTTTATTGATCGCACCAAAAAAGTAAGTTAATACAAAAGCTAATACGGTTCCAACCACGACAGCAAGTATCGTTCCCATAAATGCCGTATTCAAACCTTCTTCTGGATGGATAAAACTTGGCCATTGGAATACACCAAGTCCACCCATCACATATCCTACTGATCCGAATATACCTAATATGGCTCCACCAATCGCTGACGAAATAAGGGTGTAAATAAACGGCCATTTGAGTGGTAAAGCGATCCCATACATAGCAGGTTCGGTTACTCCAAAAACAGCTGATAAGAACGCTGGAAAACTTAGCGTTTTAATTTTCTCACTTTTCGTTCTTATCCAAACAGCAACAATTGCACCGGCTAAGGCAAAAGAATGAACAAATATCAAAGCTAAGATTGGATCCCAGCCTTGACTGGTAATATTGTTTATTCCGATTGGGACAAGCCCCCAATGCAGACCAAACATAACGAATACTAACCAAAAACCTCCTATGAAAGCACCTGCAATAACAGGACTCAATTCATAAAGCCAAATCGTTCCTTGACCTAACAATTGACTAGCCCAAGTGGCAATCGGACCAATGATCAAAAATGTTAACGGGATAATAATTAACATCGTCAACATTGGCACGACAAACGTTTTAATCACATCTGGAATCACTTTTGCCAAGTAATTTTCGAGCTTAGCAGCAAAAAATGTTGATAAAATAATCGGAATAACAGACATAGAATAAGTCATTAGAATAACTGGAATACCCAAAAACTCGATATGAATCGGTGATTCAAATAATGTTCCAGCAAACAATGTGTACAAAGGCTCTCCAGCTTGTGGAATACCCTCAAGTGCTGGATACACTAAGGCACTTGCGATCACCATCCCAAGAAAGGGTGTTCCACCAAATTTTTTCATCGCTGTATAACCTAAGAAAATTGGTAAGAAATAAAATAATCCATCCCCAATCGCATTTAAAATTTGGTATGTTCCACCTTGCTCATCAAGCCATCCTGCTGCGATAAATAAAGCATTGAAACCTTTAATCATACCTGAAGCGACTAACACAGAGAGAATGGGAGTAAAAATACCTGAAATTATTTCAATGAATTTATTAAGTAAATTCCCCTTTTCTCCATCATCCTCATCAACCTGCTTTGCACTTTCAAAGCCACCTTCAGCCACAACTGCTTTATAAACATCCGGGACATGGTTGCCAATAACAACTTGATATTGACCACCACTTTGTCTAACAGTAACAACACCGTCCATATTGTTAAGAACTTCCGTATTTGCTTTTGATTCATCTTTCAATTTGAAACGGAGTCGCGTGATACAATGAACAACGCTTTTAACATTCTCTTTTCCCCCTACATTTTCGATAATGTCTTTGGCTAATTCTTGATACTTCATCCTTAACCCTCCTATAATTTTTTAGAAAAACTTGGCTTATCACTACATTTTAAGATCTTCCACATCCTAGGACTCAGAATGAAAAAATCTCTTATTCTTGTGATGTAAAAAGTCTAAGGTTTCGCTTAATCTGATTACTCATCCTAACCAAATGATCGATGGAAACCGTTGAAATCACTATAGCCATGAGGAAGTGAGGCCTTCGTTTTTCTTAAACTAGCATTGATAAGATCTCATATTTCTTGATCGTGAAAAAATAAAAAACCCAAATATATTTTGAAAACATTAAGTTTTAACAAGACCTACATCTCATATAAAAATAAGAAGTATAAATACATTCTTATCCAAATACATCATAAAATAATGTTCTCAAAATCATTCAGGTTATGCCCAAAAAGGTAACATTCCAAATTCAATTATTTTTTCTTTATTAAACCCTACCAAAAATTAAATCAATCTCGATTGGATAGCCGGTGAATATGCAAGGTCAAATAAAGAATTTCATCTTGTGAAATTATCCAATCATGGTAGTCTTTAAGATAATCAGCAATTCTCCTAGTACAACGAAAAGCCTCGTTATACTTTAGTTTAATTTGTTCATATAGAAAATCATCATAGGTGTTTTGCGCTTTTTCTTTTCGAATAAAACGAATCGCAAAAAAACGTAAATGTGTCAAAAAACGTTCATAATTGATTGATTCTTCATCAAATTCCATTTGAAAATAATATTTAACAATATTTAAAATATCATTAACCATTTCAGTTACTTGAATCGTCGTTGCAACGTTTTCGCCAGAGAGTTGACTATTCACAAGATGCAAGGCGATGGAGGCTGCTTCATCTTCAGGTAAAGTCATCTCTAATTTTTTATTTATCAGTTCAAGCGCTTCTAATGATATAAGAAATTCTTGTTTATAATATTTGCGGATTTCCCACAGTAAAGGGTTTTTTAAATCTAAACCTCTCCTATGTCTTTCAACTGCAAAATTTAAGTGATCAAGTAAAGCAACATATAAATAATCATTTAATTTATAAGGCAATTTATCCTTTGCTAAAGTAATCACTTTAAAAGTTAGCTCTAAATAGATTTCTGGAATATCTTCAAGTAATTCAGCAATCTTTGTTGATATACCTTTGCTTTCTAAAACAAAAGTTTTTTCGATTTTTGTGGGGTCAATAGATGAACCGATCTTTTTCTGAAAAACAAGACCCTTTCCCATCACAACAATTTCTTGATTGAGCTCGTTGTCAGATATGGCCACATTATTATTTAAAATCTTTTTGATCTTCATCTCTACTTCACACCTATTTCACTTTTAATTAAATCTGGTTCAAAATTAAGTAGGAAAAATTCAAGTCTTACTTACCTCAGTTTTTAAGACTCAACTTAACATTTTCTAGGTGTTCTTGCGGATGACTCAAGCGGGTAGAGAATATTTATTCTCATATCCTACTTAAATAACTAGAGTAAAGAATATTTTTTAAATCCTAATAAATATTCTTTATGGGCTTTAATATTTCATCAAGAATTTCCTTTATCACTGAATCTAAAGGAACAAGTGGATTATTTGCCATTGCTATATGCGTAACTTCCAAACATGTGTCTTCTATTTTTGCCCTATCACTTTCCTATCTGCCTTAAACAATTGTTAAATCTCAATACTTTTATTTCATAATAATTTCCCCCTCCTCTTTTGATAATTTTAAATATAGCGCTTTCATTCCAAGATAAGTAATATCTCACTTATCCTGGAATTAAAAAAACCTGAATTGCATCAAGACACACCAAGGGCGTGTCAAAACAATTCAGGTTATGCCCAAAAAGGTAACATTCCTAAATAAAATCCATATTAATTTACAACTATAATTTAGCATAACTTTCAAATAGCGTCAACTATTATTTCAGTGAAGAATTCGAACAGCTATATCAATAAATATTTGATATTTAAGCTAATCTCATCCAATTGAAAGGCAAACAACTGCCATATCGGATAGCCTGACGTTATTTGTTTATCATTATATTTTCGATCGAAGCTCTTTTTTACAAGAAATCCATTAAGGCAGTTGCGATTGAAAAATAAATAAGCAATCCTAAAACATCATTAAGTGTCGTAATAAACGGTCCTGACGCAATAGCTGGATCGAATTTCAACTTATTAATAATTAATGGGACAATAAAACCAACAACTGTCGAAACAGTCAACGTACAAAGAAGTGAAAAACCAACAATCACTGCTAATACCCAATTTCCATAAAAAATAGATATTAAGATCGTGATCGATACCATACAAATTAAACCAAGAAGAAAACCAGCACTTAATTCTCGTTTAATCATGCGCCAGAATCCTCCCGCTTTAATGCTTCCTAGAGCAAGACCGCGAACAGCTACTGTTAATGATTGTGTTCCTACATTTCCAGCTGAATCCATAATCATTGGTATGAAAACAGATAGTAAAACGACAGATTCTAAGGTTTCTTCAAAATAACCAATCACACTAGCTGTAATCATTCCTAGAAACATAAGTGCAACAATCCATGGAACTCTTTTTTTGGCTGTTTCATATCCACTCAAATTTATATCTGTTGATCCCTTTGTTGCCGATAAGTCCTCAAAGTCTTCTGTCGTTTCTTCTTCTAGAATATCCATAATATCATCAACGGTTACAATTCCAAGTAAACGATTTTGCTTAGAAACAACTGGAACAGCAAGAAAATCATATTTTTTTATTGTTCGTCCGACATCTTCTTGGTCCATGTCCTCAGTTACAGAGATAACTTTTGTACTCATCACATTTCCAATTGTTTCTTCTGGTGGAGCAACAATTAAATCACGTAATGAAACAACCCCAACTAATTTTCTTTCCAGATTAACAACATAAAGATAATAAATAATTTCTGCTTTAGGTGCTTCTTTTCTTAGTCTTTCCAGAATATTTGCTACGGTTTCTGTAGTTGATATTCGAATTAACTCTTTCGTCATGATTGACCCTGCCGTTTCTTCCGTATACGACAGTAGGCTTCTTACCTGTTCCGCTTTATCTATATCCATTTTCGACAAAATAGCTTCTGCTCTTTCAGGATTTATCTCTGTTAAAAAAGTCACTACATTATCTGTAAACATATGATTAAACATGTTTGATGAATAATCTTCATCTAATTCTAGGAAAAAGAGTTTTTGTTCTCTGATATCTAAACCAGAGAATATTTCCGAAAATTCTTCGGGTTTAAGATATGCATAGCCTTGTTTACGTTCTTTTTGATTTAGGGCAATAAAAATATCTAATTGATCTGAGGGATGTAATTCTAAAAAAGAATGGCGAAATCCCTTCTTATTTTCTTTGTGTAAGGCAGCTAAAATAACCTTTGTATATTGTTCACGTTTTTTTTCATCTAACTTTTCCATTGTAATCCCTCCTGCTAGGAGTTAACTACTTTATTCTAGAAGAATTGTAGGAATGAACTCCTGTAATTTACTCTTTTCAATAAAAACTAAACAACAATAATGATCCGAATCAGCATCTTGACTGCTTTCCATATCCATTCCACATCCTTCCCATATATGAATGAAAATATTAGAAAAAACTAACTTACCGTTTAGAGCTATAGCTAAGCAGCTCTATCAATGATTTAATGAATGTACGCTATACAGCTTTTTCGAAGCCTGTTATATCTCTAAGCAATCCTGCCACACGGCGAGTACACTCACTCTTGTTTTTCTTATACTTTAATTCATTAAAAATTATCCTCTCAAGGCACAAAAAAACACCTCCTACGATAGAAGGTGTTTTGAAAATAGCCTAATTAAGAGGTATGCTTTAGAAGAACTTACATTCACTCATCTTTTAAAGAATGTATGAGTTATTCTTATCCTTTAGGCGTAAATATTTTAGCTGCGACTAACTTGCTTCTTAGCTGAAATTTTACACTTTACTAAAGTCCATAAAGCCACCATAAAAAAGCTGACAAATATCCTCCAATCGTAGAGCTTTAGCACTGTGAGGCATAGGAAAAAATCCAGCTACATTAAAAACAACCTTATTTCGATTGTTCCTGTTGACCCATTGGCGTCTTTGGACATTTTTGGGCAGCAGCGTATCTCCACCACAGGAGCCTTACCTAACGAAGGTTTTTATGACCATCCTTTAGAATACATCAATTGTTGCCATTAGTCAATCGGTCAAGGATAGTTTTTTGATAAAAAAATCTTGTAAAGTTGAGCTAACAAGTGTATAGCCACAGATAAGAACTGATTTTTATAGCTCATATTAACTTATTGGAGAATATATAAGATGAAAAAGAATAATTTACAGCTAATTGAACTACTCACCCCTTAATTTCTAATGAAATTTGAAGAGGGAGATTCCTAAGAACACCAACCTAATGGTTGATTATTGATTAGGCGATCCCTGTCGTACCGACAGTTAGAAGTCTGATGGCTTCAACTTCAATATTTTTACTTGCGTTAAGATCTCGATCGTGTGCTCTATGGCATGAAGGACATTGCCACATGCGTAAGGCGAGATGCTTAACGTCTGGATGTCGATAGCCACAATGCGAACAAAGTTGACTAGAAGGGAAGTTTTTGGAGATGGCTACGACTTCCTTTCCGTACCACTTGGCTTTGTATTCAAGCATCGTACGGAATTCTGACCAGCTGACTTCACTAATGGCTTTTGATAATCGTTTGTTTTTGAGCATGTTAGATACTTGTAAGTCCTCAATACCAATGATGTCGTGATTCTTGACAATTTCAGTACTGACTTTATGCAAGTAATCTGTTCTGACATTTTTAATTTTTTCGTGAATACGAGCGACCTTGACCCGTTGTTTTTGATAATTTTTCGCTTCATGAAGGGGTTTTCTATCTTGCTTGGCTTGTTTATATCGTCTGGACAGTTTGCGTTGTTCTTTTTCTAATTTGTTTTCTAGCCTGCGTAAACATCTAGGGTTCTTATACGTCGTCCCATCTGAAAGTGTGGCAAACGCTTTGATGCCCACATCGACCCCTGTTGATTGCTTCGTTTGAGGGAGTGAGTCTACCTCTGTCTCAACAAGGATAGAAATGAAGTATTTACCACTTGGATGTCTTCTAATCGTAGCATTTAGAAGGCGTCCATCGACCTCACGACTTTTAGCGAACTTGACAAGCCCTAATTTTGGCAGCTTGATTGTATGGCCCACGACTGCGATATTTCCGTTCGTGTGTTTCGTTGTATACGATTGGGTCGGGTTCCTTTTAGACTTAAATCGTGGGGCGTTTGTTTGTTTGTTTGTTAAAGAAGCGCGCAAAAGATTCAGATAGATGTTTGACACTTGATTGAATGGCAATACTATCGACTTCTTTTAGCCACTCATATTCCTGCTTTAAAGCGGGAAGCTGTTTAGAGCATGAACGATAGTTGAGTCCTTTACCCGTTTCCTTGTAAGTTTCATTCCACTTGGCTAGAAAGTGATTGAAAACAAACCGTGAACAACCGATCGTTTTATTCATGAGGATTTGTTGTTCTTTATTCGGATAGAGGCGGAATTTATAGGCTTTATTGACTAACATCATCTCACCTCACTTAATAGGAATATATGTTCTCATTATATCATAAGGGAGATGTTTTGGCTAGCGCCAACCCACATTCATCTCCCACTTACTCACGGGGCGATGCCCTTCATGTTCCTAGAAGTGGGAGGCTTCTGTCGGAAATCCAATAAATTTCAAAATTCACATTTTCATAAATACATCCAAAGCTCAATCAAAATAGACCTCTTCATCAGAATTATGTAAATGTCTAAAGGCAACTTCAATTTGCGATTCTGTATTCCTTGCAACCGATAAAGGAGGTAAATCATTTTTAGCAAAGAAATCAACAGCACTTGTTTCGATTCCTTCCTTGGGTTGCCCACCCATTATGTCACATTGAATAAATATTTTATAGACATGGTATGGTGAGGTTGGGTGTGGATGACATTTTTTATCGAAAATACCTATCAATTTAACTGCTTTAACCTCAAATCCTGATTCTTCTTGAACTTCTTTTACCGCTACTTCACTTGGAGTTAGGCCAATATCACCCCAGCCTCCAGGAAGGGCCCAAGCACCATCTGCTATTTCCTTTACCATTAATATCTTGTCATCTTTAAACACAACAGCACGAACATCTACTTTAGGTGTTGCATACCCTGTCTCATTCGCAAACAAATCTTTAATCAGGGTTTTATCAACCTCTGTATACTGTTCTAAAATGTCAGTACTTAAATCTCTAATGATTTCGAATCTCTCCAAATCATAAACATCTTTTGAATAGGCTAATCCCGCCTGTGATATAGCTTGCAGCTCCTTAGCCCACTCTAACCATTTAGGTTCCATCTAGATCAACTCCACTATTTATTTTTAACTAAATTAACTATTTATAGTGATTCGAGATACTTTAGAATAGCTGCTCATCAATATTTCTACCGAGATAAACAACCCTTCAATTTAGACTGAGTATTTAATATTCTTTACACTGTATTTATCTAATCAACACTTCGCACACAGCGAAATCCCATATTCCCTGCTGAACTTTCAATCGTATTTGCCGTTCTCGCAGCTACACGATATCGATTACAATATGATCGATGGCAAAGATAAGATCCCCCTCTAGTCGTTTTAAGCGTTTGTGAATGTAGCTGATAATCAGATAAATCCTGTGGTTTCGCATATTTATCAGTAAAATGGTTTTGACACCATTCCCATACATTCCCCGATACATTATATAATCCATAGTTGTTTGGTGAAAAATGATCTACTGGCGCTGTCCCTAAAAACCCATCTTCTCGGGTGTTATGGGATGGGAATTCCCCTTGCCATATATTGCATACATGCTCCCCAGCCGGTGTTAACTCGTCTCCCCATGGATATTTCTTCTGAATCAAACCACCTCTGGCGGCATATTCCCATTCTATTTCAGCAGGCAGGCGTTTCCCTGCCCATTCACAATAAGCCATCGCATCATTCCACGAGACATGAATAACAGGGTGGTTCTTTCTTCCTTCTATCGTAGAATCAGGTCCCTCTGGTTTTTCCCAGTAGGCACCTTTGACTTCATACCACCATGGTGTTCTCGCTACTGATTGGTTAGACTTTTTTGCTTGTTCAGGTAACAATAAATGAAAAACAAATGAAGACCCAAATTTTTCTGCATCCGTTTTATAACCCGTTTCGGCAACAAAGCTTGCAAAATCTTCATTCGTGACTGCATAACGGTCAATATAAAAATCATTTACTTTAATATTTTGTATCGGACCTTCTTGATCGGTTTGAAAACCTTCACGGTCGTCTGTCCCCATTAAAAAGTACCCACCCTTAATCAGCACCATATCTTTCAATGGATTAAGCTTACTTTTCACCTTACGAACAGACTCATCTTGTCCATTCATCATTGACTTCTCGTTAGATCGCTGTACTGAACAACAACAACCTTGCTTATTATTTGAATTCAATCAATTCACCTCTTGAATTGTATTTATCAGTTAGGTAGAGAATCATCGCTAAATAATTATTTCATTAAAGTTGCCCATAACTTTACCATTGTTTGTTGGGCTAGTTAGTTTAAATTCTAACATATCAAAAATATTTCCACCAAGTTTTTAATTTAAAGCGTTTTTTCAATTTAAAAAAACAGATAAAAGGGTTAGTAGTGATTTTATATTAAATTCTTTCATACTTAATATGTGTTATAAGGTTGATTCACCTCAAAGATTCAACAAATCAATATAGTTAATGGATTCTTTTTCACTTACTACTATAAAAAATAAAAAAAAGTGTAAATCCACAATCGTGAATTTACACTAATCATCTTAGAGTGTCTAACGAAAGACCTAAAATATCAAATATTATAATCTCACACATGAAATCGGTCAGTCACTTGTCTTCCTTGACTTTCTCTACGCTTCTTAATTGATTACCTGTTTTTTACAAGATGCCATCACAAATTGACAGTTCTTAAGCCCTTTTTCTAATAAAAAATATAGTTCCTATTAAAATTAGTAATAAACCAACTAATAAAATATTGAAAGTAGGTGTAGCTGTTTTAGGAAGTTCCTTGCCTTCACTCTCTTTATTGACAGTATGGTCTTTATCAGTCTGTTTACTATCTTCTCCGTCCTTGCCATCTTCTCCGTCTTTGCCATCTTCTCCGTCTTTACCATCTTCTCCGTCCTTGCCGTCTTCTCCGTCTTTGCCATCTTCTCCGTCCTTGCCGTCTTCTCCGTCCTTGCCGTCTTCTCCGTCCTTGCCGTCTTCTCCGTCTTTGCCCTCTTCTCCGTCTCCTGGAGTAGTATCAGGATCTTCCTCTACCACGATCTCACTAGTTGCCTCATATCCACCCTCAACTGTTGTCACTGTAATCACTGCTGTGCCTGCCCCTATCCCTGTTACTTTACCATGTTGATCTACTGTAACTACTTCTTCATTACTGCTCGACCATAAAATATCTTTATTCACGGCGTCTTCAGGAGTTACAGTTGCGATTAGCTCTGCTTCTTCTCCCTCCATTAAAACAAGATGTTCTGGATCAAGTTGTACACCTGTCACTATTTCCTCTACTGGAGGCTCAGATACACTATTATCGGCTATCATAATCCAACTAATCTGTGAATCTGAATCGGTTAAACCTGCCACACTTGGTGAAGGCTCAATTTTCAATTCAAGCTGACCATCTGAAACTTCAATATCCTCATACTCTCTCATATCATATTGTTCAGAATACGTATATTCTTCTTCTTTTAAAACGCCATTTACAAACACGTTAGCCTTTCTATTTCCCTGCGCCCACTGATTCCACGGATCAAAAAATCCTGCGAATATAGTATAATTTCCATTTTCGAGTTCGAAGGTATATTTAATATCTTTCTGATCACTATCCTTGGTAATATGTCTAAATGAACTATATATATCATTACCTTCACTGTGTATACTTGTATTTCCACCTGAATATCCCCAGTTATTTCCGTTATCTGGATCATATGGTTGATCACTAACTTCTTTATTAAGGAGAGTTTCATCCATATAGGAAATCATTTGTAAGTAATCCTCTGTTAGTTCGCCAGATGGATTAACAAAATACTTAACATTAGAAGGAATAACTTGAATATCATGTCTTATTTCTCGGTCATCTAAACTTGATATTTTTCCAACAAGTGTAACTGTCCCTATTCGTGAAAACAAATCTTCTTTGAGTTCCCATGTTACCGGAACAGTTTTACGCTCATTTTCAACAGTAATCTCAATTTCATCCGGTAATTCTGGACTCTGTCCAACTTTAGTGACTTTTGGAAGCTCTGTAAGTACATCGATATTTTGCAAATAGTCTAAATTCCATTCATCGTACCAATTTATTTGGACGATATTATTTTTATTATCTAATTCAAATGGCAACCATATATATCTAGAGTCTTTCAAGTTACTTGGATTCCATCTATCGGCCATAAAAATAAATTTGTTTTCGACAACATCTCCATTAATATCACGATAAGGTAATACAAATGTGCTTTGACTTCTAAATGTGGTACCTTCCGTATCATTCACCATTGGATCTCCCTTATCTATCCAAGGACCAAATATTCCATTCGTAGAAACATGGTATTTAGCACGGTTCGGATTCCAACCAGTTAAGCCAGATGTAATCATATAATACGCATCGTCTTGCTTGAAGAGAGCCGGTGATTCTCTCCAATCCTTATGAACCCTCTCCCAGTGAACACCTTCCAAAGTTTCGCCATTATCATCTGTTGCAGGAGCTGTATAGTCCTCATTCAATTGCATAACGATAGTTGCACTGTTTTCTTCTGACGAAAAAATAATATATGCCTTATCGTGTGTCGCATCATCACCATCTTCATCCACAAAAAGGGTCATATCTCTTAGCATTCCTTCATTACCGTCCTCAGCACCAGTATTCGGCATACGAAATGTATCAAGATATTTGAATGGACCGGCTGGAGAATCACTGATTGCAACGCCACCTTCTGCTAACCAATAAGATCCTGCAACCGGACCATCATGATGCCACCACATAATATATTTATCTGTTTTTTTGTTATAGATGACTTTTGGACGTTCAACAACTTTATCCCAGTTGAAATTTCTATACATTTCTTGCTTTTCTATATTTGTATTTTCCGCATATAGAGCATTCAACTCTTCTATTCGTTCTGGTGAATTGTGTTTGCTTAACGTATTAGCTGGTGATTTCATCATCCCCGTATAGTCCACACTTGGATCTTCTACAGTAACATCTCTATTAGGATCAAAATCTTCCCCATAATCTTTATAAGCATCGGAATTTTCATCTAGATATAGTGGTAAATCTTCATCCGGTAGTTCAGCTGTTCCAAATCTAGGATTATTGAATACGGGTAACACAACTCCTTCATCTGTCCAGTTATATAAATCCCTAGATGAATAAGCACGAACTCCAGTAATCGGTACAGCGTCCACGTCTGCACCTGGTAAATTATCTTCTGTTTTATCTTCACCATACCAATAGTACGTTTTATTTTCTTCGTTATATAGAATTCCACCACCATGAGCCTGTATTGGTTCACCTTTTGTATCTAACCATACTTCCCCGTTTCTAATAGAATCATATTCACCTATATCCGCATACAAAGCATATAAGTCTTCTAATAAGGTTGTGTAATACATAATACCTTCAACAGTTAATTTATTAATATCGCCTACCTTTTCCAACTGCCTATCAATACTTTCCACCGCTTGAGGATGTATTCCACTTGACTTTAAATACTCAATTTTTTCAACAATTTCCTCAATACCAACTGTATCAATATCTTCTACTGTCTTCTGATATACTTCAACCTCAGCAGCAGAAAGTGTATTCCCATCTCCACCAGTAGATAAGGCTTGAATGGCAACATACCGTGCAGTATCAGATACAAAGGTGGCCGTCTGTTTGGCACTAGTTGTTGTATCCCAGATTCCTTTTCCTGCTAAAATAAAGTTTTCATCCAAATCATCTTGTGTACCGTCTATGTTTTCTTCTGATAAATCTTTATTACTTAAATAAATGTTATACTCGTCAATTCTTCCATTAGCGCTATCTTGTCTTGGTGTATAAACAATCTTTCCGATATCATTTTGGCTTTCATTCAAATCAATAACAAAATAATCACCAGGTTGATAAAAACGACCACCAGAATCCCAGTTTGTTTCATAAAAATTAGCATCATTTCCATCAATAAGATTACTGGCTGGATTTTCAGAATACGCCTCTGGAGCATAGAGAATGTCTAAATCATTAATTTGAAATTCATCGTTGTTTGTATCTTTTATATCTTCAGCAAATACTAGAATAGGCAAGAATGAACACACAATTAATAGAAATATCATAAATAACAATGTAAACTTTTCACTTTTTTTCTTAAGCAATGAACTTCCTCCTTATACCCTTATTTAAAATTAATCTAGTTATTTTGTAGAAGAATCCACTCCCTCCTTAAAAATCTGACATATTGTTTCAGGGTACCTCTCTAAGTCTGTTATACTTATTCATGTATAAATTTACTCAAAACATAAATTAATTAAGTTAATTTATGTTTGTGAATCTATTAAATTGTATTTGTAACTTTCAACTTTAAACAAAAATTTTATTATTATTTGTCTTTAATAAAGTACATAGATATACAATTGTGTATGCAAAAATCCACTTTAATATATGTATATGTTAACGCGTGTTTATAACGTTTCAACATAAACTATTAAACTAATAGTAAGCCGCTTAAATTTTATTTTTAAAATTTATGATAGTCTTTAATCTTTTATAGGGTTTATGAAATTATTTCTCTCATCTAACCTTTGGAAGTTTTTATTTATAATTTCAAATAAATTCTCTTTTTTGATAGCGCTTTCAAATTAACTATAAAAAACTTAAAATGGCCAAATACCATAAATAAAAACACTTAAATAAAATTTACTTAAATTTTACTAACGAATTTATTGTATTTTATTAAAAGATTTTTGTCAACAGTTCTTTAATGTAATTTTAAAAATAAGGAATCTACAAATTCTATTATGTTATATTTCTACTCAAATGTATTGTTAATGACTTTTTTCACCAGGGAAGATAAATTTATCGAAATTACTTTCCTTTAGCTAACTATTTCATCTTTTTATACAAAAAATATAATTATTCTCCTTTATTAGACTTTTATCTTCTTTTTTAAATATATTTTTTACTAAAATATATCTATTGAGTATCATTAGGATAATAAGTGCAATTGTTTAATTTTAGTCAGAAAAATTATAGGTGTTTTTTTGACATACAACTATCTTTTTGTTGGGAGGAGTAATGGCACTAAAAGAAGCTGCCAGGCATTCACATCGCAAGAATAAATGCGTTTCTTATTTATTCCTATTAGATTAGAGAGTACCCGGTAATTTATGTTATTCCTACCTTTTTATCACCCTATATTATGATGGATCCATTTCTACTTCATAATATTCACATCAAAACAATGGATGATTGTAGATAATCTCTTACTTACACCCGAAACAGCTCCGTTATTTCAAACATCACATAAAATATTAACTAAAAAAATATATTTACAGAATTTTAATACGTAAAACTCTTAAAATATTTATTTTAGTAATTACTTATTGAGACCTTTATTGACTGTAATAATAAAAAAACACCTCTCCTATTTCAGCAATAATTTTACTAAATTAATTATGCCAAAAAAGAAAAGATGTCTTTCACTATTTAAAGTAAATTTCAAATACTATATTTTTAACTATAATTTACATAGATAAACTATTTTTCAAAAGATAGTCTAAAATTTCACTTTTTATAATTAGCCCAAATTAGGTGTGACCGTCAAGTAAAAAGACACAATTTATGCTCATTAATTTGAAACACTTTCTTGCCCAAATATGGTCGATCTATGTTTCATTCGATAACTATCTTCATTTAGATGAATGATTTCAACTCGGTGTAGAATTCTATCTAATATAGCTGTTGTAATTGCTTGGTCACCTAATAGCTCTCCCCACTCTTTAGGTGCTTTATTTGAAGTTAAAATGATGGATGATTGATTGTATAAATCATTAATCAAGTGGAAGAACATATTAGCTTCCTGTGAATCCATCGCCATAAACATCAAATCATCAATAATAACTAAGTCTGCATCTCTTATTCTTTTCATTCTCGTCTGTGATTTTCGAGTAATTTCTTCCGTTTTTAATACATGAATAAGGTCTCCCATCGTAGTAAAGATAACCTTGTAACCTTGGTTTAACGCTTCGATTCCTAATCCAATTGATATGTGAGTTTTCCCACTACCTGGTGGTCCTAATAGAATGATATTGTGTAACTGTTCTATCCAAGTTAAATCCTTCAACCTATTCAAATGTTTATTGCTTAATGATTTCTGTTCTTTTATATTGAATTCCTCTAATGTCTTTTGGAACGGAAATGTAGCCCATTTAAATCGTTTTTCTAACTGCTTTTCTTCTCTGCGAGTTTGTTCATATTTTACTACATCTAGGAGGAACTGAGTAAAGGAGGAATCCTTTTGCTCAGCCTCTCTAATTAATGCAGGAAGGTGATTTGCTGTTTCTGTTAAACGTAGAGTTCTCATCAATTCTTGTAATTGATTTAACTGGCTCATACTGGATCACCTTCCAATATGGCAGTATAGGCATTCACTTCTCGTTTTTGAGCTTCTGTTTCCATAACCCAAGCTGAAACTCCTTTTACTCGTGTTACATTCTTAGCGGTATCATTTGGTGTATCTTCCATTTGTCGATGTCGTTTTAAATAGGCAACGACATCGCTAAAATCTGTGGCACCATAAAGATTCCTCTTTATACACTCTTTCAATGCTGTTGATAGAATTTCTTTGTTATTTGTTTTTGTCTCTTTTATTATCATTTGGAGTTGATCCCTAATATATCGAGGGTACTTCCCTTTTACTGCTTGTAGATAATCATAAGCCATCTCACTGTCATTAAAATGCTCGGCAACTGTATTCATAAATGCATCAATACCCTTTGTTCTATCACGGCTATGTTTTCTATCTTTAATCAATAACCCTTTCTCGTCAGGGATCGTATGCTTTGCTATGATTTCACCTGTTTCAGGGCTATAAATGATTAATTCTCTTTCCTCCGTTTCCTTAATGCAGACCGTTTCGTACTTGCCAAACGTCCCCAATGGTAGAGTATAACGGTTAGATAAATATCGAATGGTATTGTCCTTATGGACACATCTTGATATACTATTTTCATAGTTATATTTTATATCTATATTTTTGGTGACTGGTCTTAAGTGTTGTCTTTCCAGGGAAAATACTTCGACCGGTCTCTTTTTTGTTGTATGGTGAATTTTATAGTTTCCAGTTCTATGAAGCCATTCCCACCCTTGTTCATTCCAAGAATCAATGTTATGAAAAACTCGATGTTTAGCGAAATTATGTTTAATAAATCCAACTACATTTTCAATTTTTCCTTTGCTCTCTGGATCCGCCTTGCGGCAAACACGAAGGTTTAGATTCCTAGATTCTTTATATTGTTGGAACTCTTGTGTTAAAATTAAATCCCCACCATTCTCACTGACAACGATTAAACTATCTTGGTCATATACCAATTCACCTGGAATTCCTCCATACCACTTAAATGCATTTTCATGTGCTTTAATGACATCTTGGGTAGTAAATGGCCTATCCAACCATTCCATATATTTATATCTAGAATTAGATAGTACAAATGCTATAAAGTTTAATTTTACTTCCTTACTGTCTGCTGCCTTCTGTTTCGTATGACCAAAATCAACTTGTATTTGCTCACCCATAGGTGAATCGAGAATAGCCTCATAAATTCGTGGTGAAGTTTCCTTTCTTATTTTATATTCCTCTCGAAGTTCTCTAACATAGGAGCGAACCGTACTTTCACCTACTTCTAAATCTTCGTATCTTTCTTTTAGCCAATCTTCTACTTGTGCCGCAGACATATCTGGATGTTCTCTTAGCCAGGATAAAATTAGTTCTTTATAAGGATCTAATTTCTTACTTCTGGTTTGAATGGAATCAACCCACTTAGACATATCCGAAGGATTCTTTTTTAGATAACGATGAACGGTTGATCTTGAGATTCCTAGTTTTTCAGCTACCTTTGTCTTACTAAAACCCTTTTTAATTAATTGATGTATTTCCATATACATTTCCCACTTATCCACCTTTACGTCCTCCACTGTTCTGTATGTTTTGATATAAACATTGTACAATGGAAGTTCTTATTATTAATATTTTTGTGTAAATAAGTGTGTCTTTTTATCTAGCAAAAACTGTCTACTCTAGTTTAGCAGTCACATTAGGTTGATCAACTAGTTGAATGGTATTTCTATCTGTTTCTTCTAATTCTAAAACGATGATCTCATTGTTTCCTTTTTCCAATAATGGACCTGGTAGGTATAGTGTTTTTTGTGGACCCGCTGTGTTCCAATATCGTCCTAAGTTAAATCCATTAATAAATACATTTCCTTTACTAAAACCTTCTAGATCTACAAAAGTATCATGAAGACTTTCTACGTTAAAATGCCCACGGTAAAACTTAGGGAAACGATTATCTTTGGCTGTAAAATCATTAGGAAGACTTTCAGTTTCAATTAGATACATTTCCCAATTAAACCAATACTGCTCACCTAACCAAAGATTTTTAACTATACCTTTTTCATCAAGTAAATGCTCACCATAATTTGCTCTTCCCATGTTTTCAACTAAAATTTCTAAAACATTATCCTCTTTTGGAAAATTTAAGGTTAATTCTTTTTCTTGGTCATTTTTATAAGTCGTCAATACATATTTCCCATTAATATACACATAAGAACGGTCATGAATTGCATCTGAATTAAATGTTAATTCGCCCTGACGATTAACCTTCGTTCGATAAAGTGTGTAACCATAAGGTTGATCAAGTTCCTCCATTGATAAAGGAGTAATATAATCAACTTTCTTACTAATATCGTGCAATGTATCAAATAAGCTAACCGACTCTGTTAACTCAACATGACCATATGCATGAGTTGTTATTTCACTTTTATAATCTTCTGGAACATCTATATAATGACTTAAAACTTTCTTTACAGCTTTATATTTTTCCGTAATCTCACCGTTTTCTGTTAATAAGGCATCATAATCATAACTCGTAATCGTTGGATAATAAATATCATAGTGATTCGCACCATTCATAAAACCAAAATTCGTGCCACCATGAAACATATAGAAATTAACTGAACTACCAACTTCCATTAAATCTCTAAAAACTTCAGCCGCATCTTCATCATCACGCGTATGATGTTTCCCATTCCAATGATCGAACCAACCAATCCAGAATTCTGTCACCATTTTAGGAGAGTTTGGCTTGAATTCTTCAAGCTTACCAAATGCTTCATCGACTCTTGAACCAAAGTTTAAGGTCGTTGTTACACCTGGTAATGAACCTTGTTCCATATACACAGGACCATCTGAGGTAAAGAGAAAAGTATCCAAACCATGTTTCTTATATTGATCTTTAAAAAAGTTTAAATAATCCAAATCATTTCCATATGCCCCATACTCATTTTCAATTTGCATGGCGATAATTGGGCCACCATGCTGGTATAAATGTTTCTTGAATTTCGGTAATAGGACATCGAAATAGGCTTCAACATGCTGTAAAAAAGTTGGCTGACTGCTTCTTAAAACAATCTCTTTATCTTTGAGTAACCATGCGGGGAGACCACCCATTTCCCATTCTGCACATATATAAGGTGACGGTCTTACGATCACATATAAATCTAAACTTTTGGCTAGCGTAATAAATTGTTCAATATCTGCTAAACCAGAAAAATTAAATTCCCCTTTTTTCGGTTCATGGAAATTCCATGGTATATATGTTTCTACCGTATTTAACCCCAAAGCTTTTAATTTCAATAATCTATCTACCCAATGCTCCGGAACCGTTCGGAAATAATGAATTCCTCCTGATAATATTTGAAATGGTTGATCATTTAAGTAAAAATTCCCATCTTTTACTGTAAGCATAATGTTCCTCCCTCTCTACATTTACAAACTACCTAAAACAAAACTTCAAATAATGGAATTTAGACCTACATGAAGTAGGTCCTGCAAGTATTACCGTAGGATGCCTAAATAATAGTCATCTTCCAAAGTGAAAGTATGTGTAATCTGGTAAAATACCATTTACTATTGATTATCATTTGATCATTTTTATTAATCTAACAATACAGGTTTCAATTTAAACTTAAAAAAGTAAGGGTGATTGGCAGCAAGAATAAATTCGTCATGTGTCTTTGCCCCCCAGCTATCATCACCGCCAACTCCCATCTGTCCAAGATTAATTCGTATGACAGTCTGGTCGCTGTTTGGTAACTGATAAGCATGTGATGCTGCTTCAAGCTCATAAGCAGTATAGGGTAATACACTTAATTCCACAGTTGGTAAACCAACAATTGCAAGACCATTGCCCGACTCATTCGTAATCTGAGCTGATCTAACCCCAATATGATTGCCACATTCTTGCGGTTTTAAGTAGGGAACATATTGATTGTCAACTTTATCCTGGTAATAACTGATTTTTGCACCTTTTTGACGATCCCAATAAGATTCATGCGGCCCCTTACCATACCAACTAAATTGTTGATAAGACTTTGGCATAGCCAGGGATAAACCAATTTCAGGTATTTCCGGTAACCCTTCACCGGGATTAAGTGTATAATCAATTAGTATCTCACCACTGGTGTCAATTTGATAGCTGATATTTAAATAGGTCTGATTGAGCTTCTCATAAAAGTATTTAGTTGTTACAGTCACATGGTTCAATGAAGTTTGCCAATCTAAATGAAGTAGTTTCTGTTCTTTCACTGCTTCACGCCATATTCGACTGCGCTTATCTAACTGATTTCCCCGATCATTGTCCGTCATAGCTCGCCAAAAGTTTGGTTTAAGCCCCTCTTTTATTAATTCCGTTTCTTTAACTTTATAAGAGCTAAGATGACCTGTTTGTTTATTAAATTGAATAGCAAATTGCTCACCATTGACCACAATTACTTCTGATCGATCGAGTACTGTAATAGGGGTAAAAACTTCAGGTTGATTATCTATCTTTTGATGAGACGTTGGTAAGACAAACTGTTCAAATGCAATTTCATGTCCTTCGTTACACCATAATTGATCTTTTAATTCAATTAAGCTAACGGTTAAAATATGCTCATCAGTAATGGTTCGTCTTTTAGGTAAATGATAGTTAAGCTGAATTTTCCCTGTTTCTCCTGGTGCCAATTCAATCCTTTGTTCACCTTGATCAATAACAACACCATTTTCACTAATTTGCCATGCTAATTGATAGTTTGCTAGATCAGTAAAAAGAAATTTATTTATTAATTTAAATTGACCTTGTGACAAATCAACAGCTAAAAAATTAACATTTTGATAGCATTTTTTTACTTCAAATAACTTTGGACTTATCGTACCATCTGCGAAAATAATTCCATTGCCTGAGAAATTACCATCATGAGGCGATTCACCAAAGTCACCACCATAGGCTAAATAGGGTTGGCCCTCTTTATTTTTAGTAAGGATAGCCTGATCCTTCCAATCCCAAATAAAACCACCTTGTAAAATATCATACTGATCAAATAGATTCGTGTATTTATAAAAATTCCCTAATGAATTCCCCATCGCATGACCGAATTCACACAAAATATATGGCTTTGTACCTTCTTTTGCTGCTCTAGCATATTGTTCAACGTCACTAGGTTTAATATACATCGTACTTTCGATATCTGAAGCAGCTTCAGACTCTCGATAATGAAACACACCCTCATAATGGATGAGTCTAGTTGAATCTCTTTCCTTTAAATGCTGATACATTTTGATAAAATTATCGCCACCATAAGATTCATTGCCAAGTGACCAAATGATAATAGATGGATGGTTTTTATCACGTGCAAACATAGACTGGCATCGATCGATAACATTATCTGTCCACTCTGGCTTACTTCCTGGCAGAGTATTGCCTAAACCATCTTGTGCATAGTGCCATGTCCCATGTGTTTCTAAATTTGTCTCATCAATAACATATAAGCCATACTCATCACATAAGTCATACCATAGTGGATGATTCGGATAATGCGACGTTCTAACTGCATTAATGTTATGCTTTTTCATTAACTTAATATCATCAACCATATCTTGATAACTAACGGCCCGGCCTTTAGCGGCTTCAAACTCATGCCGGTTCGTACCTTTTAGAACAATCCGTTTACCGTTTAGCTTCATTAAACCATCTTTTAATTCAAATTGACGAAAACCTACTCGACAACTGACCACTTCAATTAATTCACCCGCTTGATTCGATAGAGTGATAACAAGCCTATATAAATTTGGTATTTCAGCACTCCATTTCAATGGATTTTCAATAAATGTCTGTAATTCAAATTGATTCACATCACCATCAATGAATTGGACATTTTGGGTCGGTGGATTAATTAATATTTTCTCTTCATTATGATCATAGAGCATGAATTGACAAGTAACAGGTTCTCCCCTCTCATAATAATCAAGCACATCTATCGCTACTTTAAGGTTCGCATCTTTATAATCAGCATCTAACTCTGTTTGAACAAAAAAATCATCAATGTGTACAGCAGGAGGGGCATAAAGATAGACATCACGAAAAATACCGCTTAAACGCCAGAAGTCCTGGTCTTCAAGCCAACTAGCATCACTCCAGCGGTATACCTCAACAGCAAGTTTATTGTCACCAGCAATCAAATAAGGTGTTAGATCAAATTCAGCTGCTGTAAAAGTATCCTCGCTATAGCCTACCAAATCCCCATTTACCCATAAATAAAAAGCAGATTCTACACCTTCAAAGTTGATATAAACAGGACGATCTCGCCAACTCTCTGGTATTGCGAAAGTACGCACATATTGTCCAACTGGATTATACTTCGTTGGAGCAAAAGGCGGGTCAAGTTTTTCTGTGTTTATCCATGGATACCTTGTATTAGTATATTGGGGATAATCATAACCTTGAAGCTGCCAATGACCCGGTACAGTAATATCATCCCAATCATTATGATTAAAATCCGCCCTATAAAAATCCGTTATTCGACTTGCTGGATTTTCTGCAAAGGCAAATTTCCACTGTCCATTTAACGATTGATACCATGGAGACTGAGTACGCTTCCCCTCTAAAGCTTCTTCAATGGTTTGAAAAGGCATATAGGTTGCATGAGCTGTCCGTCTATTTAATTGAAAGATATCAGGATTATTGTTCCATTCAGGAAATCCATTTACCGGTGGATGATAATCTAATTTACGCAAACGCTTCAACATTTTCCCTCTCCTTTACTCAAATATAATGATAATTAATCTTTGACAACGGTTACATATGTTGATTTTAATTGTTACTAATCATTTAGTCAAGTAAATTTAACTAAATTTTTTACTGTTGATATATTTGTTTATTAGATCAATATAATAACAAAATATTTAGCTAGTTCCATCCTTTAATACTTATTAATTTAGTAAAAATTTGACGTATCTTTTCTTTTAAGCTATTCTATAATAGATTTTGTTTATCAAATACCTTCAATAGAAAATATTTTTTGAAAAAATTAATGTTATTAGAGGTGACTAAATTGGCAATAACAATAAAAGATATTGCAGAAAAGGCAGGGGTATCCATTGCAACGGTTTCACGTGTGCTTAATTACGACTCTACCCTTTCTGTTACTGATGAAACAAAAAAACGCATTTTTAAAATTGCCGAAGACCTTGATTACAAAAAACGCAAACATAAAGCTAATGCCGCACAACGAATTGTTTTTTTACATTGGGGCACGGAAAATGAAGAACTAAACGATATATATTACATGACCATGCGTACAGGGATTGAAGAAAGAGCAGAATTCCACAAAATTCAACTTTTGAAATACTTAAAGGAAGATGTTCTTGATATTCCTAAAGATATTGATGGTATTGTTATCGTTGGTCATATATTTGACGAGTATCTAGATCGCTTGAAGAAAATCACCAATAATATTGTTATTATTGATGCATTCTATGAAGTTGAAGGAATCGATACTGTTCGAACAGATTTTAAGAAAATAACAAAAAAAGCGGTAGATCATTTTATTAGTACTGGTCATAAGAAAATCGGTTTTATTGGTGGTTACGAAACGTTTCATAACACTGCTGCACCTATTGAGGATAAGAGAGAAAAGTATTTTCGTTCTTATCTACAGCAGAAGGACATGTTAAATGAGGATTATATTTTCATTGATGACTTCTCCGCAGATAGTGGCTACGAGCAAATGAAAAAAGCCATTAATACTTTAAAAGATGATCTACCAACTGCTTTCTATACTGGCAGTGATCCAATCGCCATTGGTGCCTTACGAGCTCTTCATGAAGCAAGTATTGAGGTCCCTGGTAAGGTCAGTGTAATAGGTATCGATGATATTAGTATTTCAAAGTATGTCTATCCTGCTTTAAGTACAGTGAGAATTGAAACAGAATTAATGGGGGAAACAGCCATTGATCTAGTTATGGAAAGAATCCTAACGGGGCGAAAAGTAGCTAAAAAAATATATATTGAGTCAACTCTTATAATCAGAGATTCATCCCTTTAAGAGGAGGTTCAAAAAGTCCGATAAAAATGACAGATCGAAGTACAAAAGAATCTCAACTCACCCTCCCTTACATCCTAGGACTTAGAAAAAGAAATGCATTCATTCTCGCCTTATCTGAGAACATAAGATTTTATTGATGGTAGAACTAAGTCTATACTCCCGCAAAGGTGTTGGTGCTTTTGTATGTTCCTACAGAATAGAGGAAGGTTTGTTGAAAATCTTTAAGCCTGTAAGCATGGTATAGCCTTAGTTTTTCTAGCGCTGTGAATACTCGTACTACCATAGTGATTGACGCTTACTCGTTCCACTGAAAAAACTTGTGCGCGGAAAAATTAACATTAAATGGAATTTCATTTTATATTTCGCCTATCTTGTCAATAAGAAAGAGCCATTCACCATTTTCAGATTACTGAATTTTGTCGGAATGGCCCTTTAGTTAAATTATTTATTCTACCCTAATATCATATAACTATAGTACGTATTTAGTTTCCAAGCGCATGATTTGCAGCTTGTGTACCTGCTTGACGACCAAATACAACAATTTCAGCTACAGCATTTCCGCCAATTCGGTTTGCACCATGTACACCACCAGCAGTTTCACCAGCTGCATACAAGTTAGGAATAGCATTCCCATCTGTATCTAACACTTCTGTATTTGTATTAATTCGTACTCCACCCATTGTATGGTGAATTCCTGGAGCAATTTGAGAAGCAAAGAATGGTCCTTCATTTAGTTCATAATCCATTGCCGTTGTACGACCATGATCAGCATCTTCTTCATTTTGAACGGCCTCATTCCAAGCATCTAAGGTGCTAGCTAATGTCTCTGGGTCCATATCAATTTCAGCAGCTAAATCTTCAATTGTATCAGCTTCAACAATTAATCCTTCTTCGTCATAGTGATCTACTGCCGGAACTCGTTCTCTTAAAGCAGCATCACCAATTAAATAAGCATAACCGCCTTCTTCTTCCTGAACCCCAGCGGAAACAACATCACGCGGTTGCAATTCATCAATAAACCTTTCTCCACTTTGATTCACTAAAATAGCGCCGCTTCCACGAACAGATTCACTAATAAGATAGCTTTTTTCTTGATGTACAGTAGGATGAACTTGAATATATTCCATGTCTACGACATCTCCACCAACATCTTGAATCATCTGAATACCATCTCCTGTCGCACCTTCATGGTTCGTTGTAACGACTCCTTCAAGATCGCTATTGTATTCAGTAATCATGTCATAATTTGCACCAAATCCACCTGTGGCTACGATAACTGCGCCTGCATTAACAGTCACATCCTCTGTTTGATCAACCGTTACTTCAACACCAGTAACCTCTCCATTGTCTTCAACTAATCGAGTAACTTCAGAATTTAAGAAAACAGGGATGTCTCTTTCTTCAAGGTTATCAAATAGCCCATCAACTAAATAACCGCCAACCGGTGAACCATCTGTCGGTCTATGAGCACGTGGTTGACTCATTCCACCTGAATAGGATAGTGTACCTAATGTAATACCCATTGAATCTAGCCATTCAATACCTTCTGCAGCGTTTTCTGTCATATACCTTAATAATTCTTGATCATTTTCTCCATGACCGCCATCAAGTGTTTCTTCAAAGAATGATTCAGGGTCATCTTCTACTTCTTCAGCTTCTTGAATAGAAGTTCCTGCAGCATTCATCCCTCCTGATGACTTCAACGTATTCCCACCAACTATTGGCATTTTCTCAAATATAGCAACAGAGGCGCCTGCTTCATAAGCTTCAATGGCAGAAGCCATACCTCCACCTCCAGCTCCAACGACGACTACATCATAACTTTCCTCCAAATCGTCAATTGTTGCGCCTTCTTGTGTTTCTGTAGCACCTGAATCAACATCTGACTCCTGTTCCTCTGTTTCTGAATCATCAGCTGCCTCTTCATTTTCTGGGTTATCTTGTACACATCCGCCTAATATGAGGATACTTACAAGTATACCAAACAATAGTTTTTTCATGGTGACTTCTCCTTTGTGTTTTATTTCACTAACTATTGTACCTGTTATGATTAAAAAATCAATTATCATTTTAAAAACCATTAATGAATAAAAGAATAATAACTATCAGATTGCTCTACAATTCACAATTTAACTAATATATTTAGCGTTTTAATTTTTTTACAGCTGATTTTTAAATTTCAAAACCATTGTTTTTATCAAATTTATTTTCTTCTTATCGATTTAAAGATCTCCTGCAAAATATAGAAAATATAAGCCGGCTGGAAACTTATACCTTTTATAATGACTAATCAATGAATGAAAAATAGAAGCGAAAGAAGTGGTAGCTGAGGAAGGATGTTATAGAAAGTTTTTAATCGGCTTGCTCCCACGAACAGTTTTACCCACAATTGAACTACTCCACCTTGGTTTCTATACCTGAAGCTGGAGATTCCTGCGAACACCCGTGCAGCCACCAGTTATTTTAGCAGGCTCTATCCGTAGTCCCTACGGTGAACGTTTGACTGCTTTATACGACGGGTTCACCACACACCCTACTTTTACTTGGTTTTCGCAGCTTCGGTATGTGTGGATCGGGCAGTGCTTGGATATTTTACGTGACAAAACATTTCTTGTCATAACCCTATATAGTCAGTTTTCAAAGAACATTTCGTATAGGGATATTACACCATGCAAACAGGAGTTTTACTACAAAAAAAGACGATTCATCTTCACCCCAGCTTACGCTTGAGGATGAAGCCTTCTCGTCCAAAATGATAAAAAATCATTTATTCATAAATAAAAGAGGAGAGGAAATAGCAAGTTGAATTGAAAATCTCCTCTCCCCCTAAAAAAGAGTGGTCATAAATAATATTTATCAGCAACAGTTAAATCATCATTTAAATCATAAACAAGAGGTTGTCCAGTAGGGATTTCTAAATCCATAATATCATCATCTGAAATACCCTCAATATGTTTGGCTAAAGCTCGTAAAGAGTTCCCATGTGCCGCAACAAAAACAATTTTATCATCACGTAAATCGGGTGCGATTTTATCTTCCCAGAATGGTAAAGCACGCTCAAGTGTAACTTTTAAGTTTTCTCCTCCGGGAATCGTTTTAGGATCTAATAATGCATAGCGACGATCCGTTGTAGGATCAGTCAACGGAGGCAGGACATCATAAGAACGACGCCAAATATGAACTTGCTCATCCCCATATTTATCACGTGTTTCCTGCTTGTTCAGCCCTTGTAGTGCACCATAATGACGCTCATTCAAACGCCAAGATTTTACGACTGGAACCCACAATTGCTTTGAGTATTCTAAGATGTAATTACATGTTTTGATCGCACGAGTCAATACTGACGTATAGGCGATATCAAACTCAATTCCAGCTTCTTTAACTTTACGACCAGCATCGATAGCTTCTTCAACACCTTCAGGAGCTAAGTCAACATCTACCCAACCCGTAAATAGATTTTCTTTATTCCACTCACTCATTCCATGACGTGCAAAGACTAGTTTTGGCATAAATATTCTCCTTTAGCAATCTGTCGTTTCAAGTTTATTATACATCAATTTATAACTCATTTCATAAGTGAGAGCTGAGTTGCTGTGCAGGTGAAGGAGTTAGAGACTAAGACAAAACTCAGCTAAATAAAGCGAAACTTCAATCAGTTGGAGTTGGGCCTACAGGATGTAGGTCATGCATATGGTTCCGGTGGGGCGAGTAACCGCAAATGTCTTCGGTGGGACGAGTAATCGCAGCAATGTTGTCAGGTTAACACGACCGCTACGGAAAAACACTACGCTTTCCGTGGGCGTGGCTTGAGCTAACTTTGCCAAGCAAAAAATACTTGTCAAAGTGGATCTCAAGCTCACGCTTTTCCCACAGGAGTCTGCGTGTTTTTCCTTCGCTAGCTGGTTTGACTTTCATTTGTATTAAAGTTGATACTCGATTCCATTCCATCATTTTCTTATTTGGATGGAGGAAAATACAAATCAATATAAACCAAATTAAAATAGGATTCACTCATATAACAGATCCACTTAGGTGATTGGAACGAAAGGGGGTGACTCCAGCGGAAATAAGACAAGGAAAGCTTCGTCAGCGAGACATCGCACGAAGAAAATCGCCTTTTATTTTCGAAGATGAGTTGAAGATCCACTTTTGTGGCGCATTAGGCTACAAAAGTTAGCTGAAAGCAGGTTAAGTTCGTCACGTCCTGTGGCAGAGCTTTTGATGGGACGAGTAACCGCAGTCCCAACACCTGCATGATCTACGTCCTATAGACCCCATCTCCGCGGAAAGCACCGACCCTTAATATTTGAATTTTAGCGTGCTATTTATCATTCTGAAATAGAATTTACTTAATCGATTTTATTAACCTGACAACATTGGTAATCGCAGTGTAAAGCTCCGTAGTTTTCCTTAGTGCGGTTACTCGCCCCATCAAAACCCGTTGTTGACCCGATTTTTACGGACGGTTATCTGTGATAAGCTATTCTAAAAAGTAAAATTCCCCTTAAGGAACAGCTTTAATTTTAATAGCCAATCCTAAGGGGAGTAAATAATCATCTAAACTTATAGATGCGGTTCATTGCTTAAACGAAATTTATTTTTTTAATAAGTGTGATGTCTTTGAAAATCCATAAATACCAACCGCTACTAATACCATTAATAAGCCTAAAGTGATCCAATTATAAGTGTTTGTGGCTGTGTCCGGTAATTCCTCACCATTTGTGGATTCAACAGGATCTTTAGGATCCTCAGCTTCTTCATCATTATCACCTAATGGATCATCAGTATCCCTATCTGCTACTTTTTGTAAGTTTTCTACTGCTGTTTGTAGTGCCTTTAATATTTCATCAACATCTTGTTGAGTTGCCTCATCATCTGCTAATACGTCTTCTGCTTTGGCTAGTACAGTCGCTAACGATGCCCAGCTTTCTTCTGTGTATTGTTTGGCATCTAATTTTTGAATTCTTTTCACTTCTGCAGCTAAGCTTGATTTGTCTACTTTTGAATCTTCTGATTCTTCTGCCTCTTCTAACCCCTGAACAGCAGATTTTAACGCTGCTAATGCGTCTTCTACTTCCGCTTCTGTTGCCTCGTCATCTGCTAATACGCCTTCTGCTTTGGCTAGTGCTGACGTTAACAATGCCCAGCTTTCTTCTGTGTATTGATCAGCATCTAATGCTCGAATTCTTTTCACTTCTGCAGCTAGCACCGACTTATTTACTTCTTGTTCTGCCACACTAAAGTCAATTGTGTATGTTTCTTTTACCGTTTCATCTTCTGATATAACAGTGATTACTGCCTTATCCGTTAAAGAAGTTGGTAATTCAATATCATAGTTAGCAAATGGATCTTCGGTTACTACTGAAATTTCTGGTACTTCTGTTGTATCAGCAGGAAGCTCAACATGATAGTCAAATGTATCAGATGTAAAATCTTCTAATGCAGTTCCATCTACTAAGATAGATTCTAATAATGCATTATCACCTAAAGCAGGGTTGTTGCTAAGACCGATAACTTCCATTTCTAAGATTGCTATACATGCATCCGGCATTGCTGTCATTACTGATCTGATTCTAGAAGTATTAATTTCTGGGAACTCAATACTTACTTCTTTTTCCGTGTCAATCTCCAAGGAAGTATCTGCTATTTTAACCCAGTCTGACTCAACTTCATCCCAGTATTCTAAATGCAGTGTTTCAGGGGGTCTAGTACCACCATGATCATCATAAAACGTGAAATCAACTCCATAAAGCGTTTTTTCTTCCCCAAAGTCAATTTCAACCCAGTCTTCTGACCGCCATTCATCAGCATCCCAGTTAGTCCAGCGCTCATCGTATTTACCATCATTAATATTTTCTACTGGATCCCACCTACCGGAAAAGGAAGCCTTAGCTTCAGGATAGTCAGAGCCATCTGTATTCAGAGCAATATTTTCAATTGAAGGTTCTGTAACTTTAATATAGGCTTCTGCATCAATATCGGTATGATCAACTGAACCTGTTATAGTGAAAGAACCTAAGGTCTCATAAAGTGCAGGATCAATATCCTCCCACTCTACAGGTAAAACAATCTTTTTACCCACATTAAGTTGTGCTGCTACTTCTTCCGGAAGAGTTGGTGCTAAACCGGGTACTGTTTTTACCTGAGTCATAATGATACTTCGTATTTCACTTACATAAATGTCTAACTCTGCCTTAATGTTAGTATCTTCAACAGTACCTTCTAGAACAAATATGTTTTCAGAAGCATACTGTTCCTCATCGAGTTCGGCCCATTCTACGAGCTTGGTATCTGTTTTACCATCCCCATAAACTACTGTAACTTCATCTGGTAAGTCTGGTGCCACTCCTGGAAGTGTCCATACAAATTCCGTTTCAACGCTTTGAACACCTGCTTCTTCTAAATACCATGCTTGATGATTACCAGCATTAGGTCGCCACAAACCAGCGGATACTCCTTCAGCTCTGGATTCATCACCTATCTCAAGTACCCTCTTTGCCTCCTTATTGATAAATGAATACTGTCCATTACCATTAGTAGAAAGTATCCATTCTTGAGCTTCTGAGGCTACATCTTCTGCTAAAACAGCCGTTCCATCATCATTAGTGATGACTTGATCAGTTTTAGCATTGACAATTTTATAAACTTCTTCATGTGTATAACCATCTGTGACTTTTTCAAGCTGCCATTCTTGAGCAGTATTACCCCGGTCAACACTATTTTGAACAACACTATCATCAGCAGCATCAAGTGCTAAATCACTATTAACATTAATCAAGTTATATCTAGTGTCCGGATTTAAAAAACCAGCATCTTCTGACACACCTGACACATTATCAATAACAAATGTGTTGATTGAATTTGGTGCAACAGTTACTGTTAGTGTATCATCCTCTATTGATATCTTATCTTTTTGAACAAGATTGTCTATTTCTGATGTCACATAAGGGGTTGCTACATTACCTGCATTCTCAAATCCTGATAAATCAATATCAATGGTTTGTTCATTTTCACTCCAATTTGTATGGATAACAACAGCTTCGTTACTATCTTTGTCAATTGCAGCTAGAGTCCTATCGTCATCTGTGTTAATAATCTGGTGACCTGGACGAATGAATTTTGAATAGTTACCCATTGCATAATATTTTTTATTTTTGTAAAACTCAAGTGAATCAAAATCTTCCGGTTCAAAATCCACATGAATTAAGCCCCAGTTCATATTTTCATTATCTGCATTCATATTTACTTCATCTTCAATCGCCTGCCATAGCACCCATGCTTTGGGTTCAAGATTGTTAATATCAGTAGTAATTCGGTCTGCTAAGTGAAGAGCCGGTCGAATATCCTCAAAATCTTGTGGAATACCTCCGGGGCCTAAATCAACCTCAGACATCCACAAACGCTTGTCTTCAAATTTAGCGATATCCCTAATAGCCTTTTCCTGACCCGTTCCATAGGTATGAGTATTCATTTGTCCAATATTAGCTTTAGTTTCTTCATTATATGCATTCCAATTATTTAGAAACGTACTCGTATTTGTTTCATCCATAGCTGAAACAATTGTATCTACATCTAAGCCATCCAACTGATCTGCCACAGTATTAATAATCTTCGCTTGAGATGATGGACTCCAATGAGAACCTTCTTGTCTCCCACCAGCTGACCAATAATTAGTGTTAGGCTCATTAACTGGAGAAAGTGTATTTATTGGTACACCTAATTCATTCTCTAAATGTTCAACAACTTTAGTTAAATAAATAGCAAAGTTCTCATATTGATCTTCTTGTAAATTATCTTGCGTAGAACTGTCATTTCCTGATGTATATCCACTTTTAGTCATAAAGTAAGGGGCAGAATTAGAAAAAGCCTCAAAAAGGTTTGCTCCTCTTTCTTGAGCTGCTTTTAACCACCATTGTTGCCCAGCATCTTTTTCCCAGTCCCAATGAGTTGGGTCCTCTGGATTCCACCAATCTTCCTCTTCAGTCCAATTTTCAATTTCATCTTCATCTAAATCTTCTGGTGGACCAAACTCATCTGGACGATTCCAGTAACCAGGAACCGCACCGCCTAGACGCATATAGGGTTCTGTTTCAGGAGCGTCTTCTCCACCAATATTATATCTAGCAATATTAAAGTCTAATCCTTCTTCACCAAATATTGCATCCGCTAATTCCGTCTTTATTTCTTCTGGCCATGTACCGGTCTGATTACCAAACCATACTAAAGCTGTACCCCAACCTTCAAATGGATCATGCTGATAGCTAGGATCCAACATAATGGTTTTATCTGCTGTACTCGAACCCCCATTACTGGCTTCTATTATCTCAGTTACAGGTGTAAAAAACCCTAGAAAAAGTACTAAAATAGATAATATTACAATTGATTTTTTAAAATTTTCCTTAATGACTTTCTTCAATTTAACACCTCACACTTTCTGTTCATTGAAAGAAAAACTATCATTACCTAACTATTAGTAAGCATCTAATTTTTGAAGGGACTCACCTCCAAAGGGTTCTTAATATATTTTTTTGAAGCAATGTCACAACTATGAAAAGTCATACAAATTTTGAATATTATTCAAAAAATAGAAATGGTGATTTCTATTTTAGCTAGACACCTTCCATGAGCTAATATCTTCGATGAGATGAGTGACCACAGTCTCAACCTTAATTTCATGGGTTATTTCTATAGGTACTTGAAAAATTTAGAAATTGATCTGCGCAATATTACGAACCCATTCAAAATTAAGCCAGTCAATCCAGCATACTTGAAAAGATTCGTGGTTAAAAAATTCGGATTCTTTAGCCATGACCATTCTCTTTTTGATGTAAATCATATTGACCAATAAATAAGCGAAATATAAAGCTACCTTTAACCTTTTACAGATCCTAACATACCGGAAACAAAATGTTTCTGCATAAAGAAAAAGACTAATGCTGTCGGTAGTGTAGCTATAACAATAGCGGTCATCATCACACCATAATCAGGTGCATAGCTAGAACCAAGTTGAGAAATGAGTAGTGGAATAGTATGGTTTTTAGGTGATTGTAATATGACCAAAGGCCACATATAATTATTCCAGCTATTCATAAAGGCAATAATTGCCGCAGCTGCATATGTGTTCTTCATTGTTGGTACATAAATTCGAAAAAATATGCCCAGTTCACTTAATCCATCCATTCTACCCGCTTCGATCAATTCTTTGGCAAACATTTTTGTATTTTGTCTGAAGAAAAAGATGAAAAAAGCCGTTACTACGGTTGGTAGAATTGCAGATGCCAACGTATCATATCCGATTGGAGGGAAAATGTTACCGATATTTCCAAACAGTCGATAAAGAGGGACCATTATCGCAGCAAACGGAATCATCATCGATAATAATAGAATATTGAAAACAATATCCCTGCCTTTGCTTCGATAGATTTCAAAACCATACCCAGCTACTGATGCAACAATTAAAGTTAATATTGTCGTAACAACAGCGATAATTGCTGAGTTAGTAAGGGCAGAAACAATGTTTACAGATCCAAATAAATTTCTAATATTCTCAAACAAATAAGTACCTGGTAAGAGGCGGCCTCTAGTCACATCTATCGATTCATTTGTCATACTAACGACCATCCAGATGAATGGGAATATACTGATAAACGATACGATTGTTAAAAATAAATACTTTAAAAAGCGTTTTAGCTTTTTCATTTATCATCACCTGCCAATTTAAATTGAATCATAGATAAGATGACAACTAAGATAACAATGACATAGGAGACCGTTGCTGCATACCCAAAATCAGGTGTATATTCAAACGATAAATTATATATATATTGAGAGATAGAGATGGTGGCGTTTCCAGGTCCACCTTGTGTAATATTCATAACCTCATCAAAAAGTTGCAAGGTTCCTATCGTAGAAACAATTGATGTAAACAATATAATTGGCTTTAGTAAGGGTACTGTAATCTTAAAAAATTGTTGAATTGATGAAGCACCATCAATTCTTGCTGCTTCATAGATCGAATCATCAACATTTTGTAAGGCAGAAAGGTAAAAGATCATATTATACCCTGTCCATCTCCAAGTAATTGCAATAATAATGGTTACCTTTGCCCAGAAAGGATCAGTAATAAAATTTATTGAGTTTTCAATTATACCAGTGCTCAGCAAAAATTGATTGACAATACCATTTCCGCTAAATAAGTATTTAAATACAACTGAATAAGCAACAAGTGATGTTACAGCTGGTAGAAAAATCGCTGTTCTAAAAAAACCTCTAAATTTCAATGTTGAATCATTCAATAGTACTGAGAAAATTAAAGCTAAGATAATCATTATGGGTACTTGAATAATTAAGTAGGTTATTGTATTAAACAATGCAGCTTTAAAAGTTGGATCATTAAATATACGAATCCAATTATCTAAACCTGTGTACTCTAAATTTGATCCCATACCCGTTTGGAAAGATAGTAAAAACGCTTCAATCATTGGATAGAAGTAAAATAAAGAAATAGCAATAACAGCTAACATTACAAACAGCCAGCCGGCTATATTTTTATTGGATAAACTTTTCTTTCTATTCTTAAGTGAAAAGTTTGGCTTGAATTTTTCTATATCTTGGCTCATATATACATCCCTCCCAATTTAAATTTAGGTATTTATTGAAGATCATAAATACCTAGATTTAATCAATCAACGATTATAAATAAAGCCAAGAGTATGATCTAATAAGTTCTAAACAAAATTTTTAGTTTACTTAGTTATATACTCAAGGCTCTATTTAGCTACTTCTAATTATCGAAGCTGTGTTTCTGCTTGTTCTTGGGCATTATTTAGTACGTCACTAAGGTCCTGACCACCTAAATAATTCTGCATTTCTACTACTATAATATCTTCAATAGCATAGGTATGCATACCGTAGTTAACACCTGGGATTTCTTCAGTCCATTCCGAGAAATCTGCAATAATGCTTTGACCATCAAAGTATTCATCTTCTGATTCATAAGCTTCGCTCTCTGTAGCTGGAATATAAGTACCTATTGCCCCAATTTCCGTCACTAATTCATCATATAAGTCAACTTTTGAGCCAAAGGTATTTGCTAAAAACTCTGCTGCTGCTTCTTTCCCCTCTAGATCTAACACATACCAAGAACTACCCCCTAAGTTTGAGGCGTTAACAGATTCTTCTATATCTAATCTTGGAATTGGAACGACTGCCCAATCACCGGATTGAGCTTCTTCAGCTTTAACACTTGCTGTAATCCAGTTTCCAGTTGGAATAGTTGCAACATCACCATCGTTAAAGGCAGCTAAGAATTGGGCCCAATCAGAAACTAATGTAACAACATCTGCTTCCATCAAACCTTTATAGTTTTCAAATGCTTTAGCGAGTGCTTCGTTATTAGCGAGATCTGGTGTCACACCATCTTCTTCCACATACCAAGAACCGACTGATTGGATCATCATCCGAATTTGCCCCAAATCATTAGGATCTAGTGTAAGCAAGTCTGTACCTGTTTCTTCTTTAATCACTTCACCCACTTCAATATACTCTTCCCACGTTATATTTGTAACGTCTTCCAAGCTTAAACCTGCTTCTTCCAAAATATCTGTCCGTACATATAAACCTGCCACACCAGAATCAAATGGCAGCCCGTATTGCTCACCATCATAACCTGTTGTTGCCATTTTATAATCAGCAAAATCATCTTGATTAAAATAATCTGTTATTGGATAAAACATATCAGGATAAGCTTGCAAAAAACTTTGTGCACGATAATCTTCTATCAATACAATATTTGGTAGTCCACTTGTCGAACCAGAACTAAGCCCCGTATTTAATCTTTGAATAATATCATCTTGGGCATTTTCAATCACATCAAGTGAAATATCTTGTTCTCCATCATAATAGTCAGATGCAGTCTCAATTGCAGCAACATTAAAAACTTGATCCCATGCCCATGCAGTGAGTTCAACTTCGTCACCTGCTGTTTCCTCTGTATCATCTACATCTGTCTCTCCAGTATCTCCTTGTGTATCTGTATCATCTCCAGAACCTGAACATGCTGCTAGGACTAAAATCCCAACCAGTAATAAAAAGCTAATCAATGCTTTCTTCATTTCTTTAACCTCCTTTTTTGTAAGCGCTATCTAACGCCTAATTAAATCTTATCATTTTAGTAAAATTAAGTGTTAGGATGATTTTTAGGTTTTCATATGATTTTATTCGGAAAATCAATTATATTGGTTTTTTATTTGTAATTTTTTTATGTTTTTATATTTTTTTTAGATGATTATATCCGTTTGCTTTTACAAACATTGTCCGTTTTTAGAAGAGCAAGATAATGCATAACTAAAATTTTTTACTTACTCTATAATACATAACTCAACTTTCACATCTGAACTTTCATGCTCAGTCAAGATGACTAATTTTAGTGTGAGAAAGTTGAGTACATAAGAAAATATGTTCAAAGAAGTTGATAATAAAGAACTCATCGAATAAAACATTAACTCAAATAAAGCCGATACATCTGCACGACTAAAGTCGCGAGTATGCTCGGCTACTTGATAAAATATACATATTTAAATTGAATTATAGTCCGGTTGATCAGTATCTTTTGTAAGTATCGGTAACCTAATTTTCACCCGCGTCCCTACACCCACTTCACTAAATAACTTAACCCCATATTCTTCCCCAAATAAGATTTGGATACGTTCACGAACATTCTGAATGCCAATACCACTAAACAGATGTCTCTTGGTGGAAAAATCAGTTGAATAATGCTTTTTTAGATCCATACCATTCCCATTATCAATTACTTCACATATAAGTTCATCGTCTTGTTGTGAAATAAGAATCTGGATTAATCCTTCTCCTTGATTGGAAAAGGCATGAAAAAATGCATTCTCTATAAAAGGTTGGATTATAAGTTTGGGTAAATGATAGTTTAAGCAGTTGGGTGAAATGAAATAATTAACTTTAATCCTATCCCCATAACGAGCTTGGTTAATCAAGATGTAATTTTTCATGATTTTTAATTCTTGTTCAACTGTAATAGTCTGATCAATATTACCAAGTGATGTTTGCAATATGGTTATTAGGGCATGAATCGTTTCAGTTGCTTTTTCCTTTTCACCTTGTTGAACTAAAAACTTCACAGAAGTCAATGTATTATAAAGAAAATGCGGATTAATTTGATGCTGTAGCGCTCGTAATTCTGCATCTCTTTGCTCCTTTTGCGTTTGAACAACTATATTCACATAGTCTTGTAATTCATTCAACATGTAGTTAAAAGCATTTGATATTCTCTTGGCTTCATAGCCGCCAGTCTCTGTTACTGGCTTATTAAAATCATATTTAGCAATATTAGAAATCTGCCGAACAAGATGGCTTAATGATTTTGTCATTCGACGTGAAATGATATAGACAACTATAACGGCTATCGTCACAATCACAATACTAATTAAAACAATTTCCTTTGTATTTATTAAATTATCTATAACCAGACTTTTATCAACCAGATTGACAAAGTACATATTGTACGCTGGTAAATATTCTGCCGCCATTAGGTAAACATTATCTAAAACCTCTACATCAGTATATTCTAAATGTTGCTCCTCAAATTGAGCTGACAGATTCAATAATTCAGTGTTTTCTACTCCTATTAAATGATCTTGATTACTGGAAACAATTTTACCGTTTTGATCGATTAGTAATATACTGTTACCTTCGGTTGTGTAGCCTTCATATCCTTGCCTAAAATCCGATTCCCGAATCGAAAAAAATAAATAACCATATACATTATCGGTAGACACCTCTGTTAACGCTTTAGAGGCCACAATCATGGCTTCATTGCTCATAGATGTAGGAGGAACTAGATGATAATGCAGTTTATTCGGGTTATCTAATGTCTCTTGAGTAATAGGATGATTAAATAACTCTTCCCAAGATATTGGCCAACTTGAATAATTCATATTAAATAAACGTTCATCCTCACCAAGCACAAGCATATTGACATCAAAAGATTCAATATTTGAATATATTTGCTCCATTTGTTTGACAATTGCATGATAAGAACTTGCTTCCTCAATTGTATTTACCTTTTTATTAGTCAACACTTCTTTAATCATCCTGTTACTTTGGGTTTCATTTGTAGCAGATACAATGACATAACTTAACGATTCAAAACCTGTTTTTATTTGATTCAATACCTTAGTGTTTGTAATACTGAATGTATCCATAAACAGGTTACTCGACATTCGAATCGTACTAAAAGTAATCAGTACCGACACAGTAACTATACTAATCAGCATGACTAAAAACATTTTTATAAATAAATTATTATTCAGGATTAATGTCGTTATTTTTTTAAAAACTCTTTTCATTATGGTATCCGTACTCCCTCCGATAACGGCTTGGAGACATACCGGTAATTTTTTTAAATACTTTACTAAAATAACTATGTTCTGAATATCCAACCTTCTCACTAATTGTTGAGATCGATTCACTGCTATATTCCAACAATTCCATCGATTTTTTGATTCTTATCCTATTTAAATATTCACTAAATCCTTCATCATGGTGATTAGTAAAATAGAATGATAGATAAGAGGGATTAAAGTGAAAATGATCAGCTAATTCAGTTAAACTAAGTGACTCCTTATAATGTTCTGCAATATAAGTTAAAATTTTTTGCATATTTGCTTGTTCATGGTTCTCCTTATTTGAAAAAATAAGGGCTTTAATTTCATCTAAAAAAAGATTAAAATAATTGATTGCTGTATGAACATCCAGCGCTTCCGTTAAATTTTTTAAAAAGTTATACTTTTTCTTTTCTAGTTCACTTATATCGTATTTGAGATTCCTTAAGGTTACAAGCATATTGAAAATTATATTACCTAAAAGTGATGTGAACTCAAAACTATCTTTTGTATATTGTGATGCTAAACAATTAACATGATTCTCCATATACTCTAGAGAAATATTAAATTGTCGATCCTTAAACAATTCAATAAAATGATTCAAATCAAATTCTTGAGTATTACTTTTTTCAGCTGGCAATTCATCTTCAATTAATAAATGGGTATCTGGAAAATAGAATAAATATTGCTGTATCTTTAATAAATGGTCTTCATAGACACTTTTAATATGGTTAATAGAGTCAAATTCTTTGCTTAATAGCCAAATCATTTTGGGTTGAGTGAGAAAATGGCCTAAGGCTATTTCTTTTAGTTTTCGCTTTATATATGTCGACTTAGATGATTCAAAGTTTAATAATAAAGTAACAGCTGATTTCTCTTTTATGATGATTGCAGAATGGATATCAATAAAATAAGTAGTAAGTTTTTCGATAATAGTATCCCAATTCAGTGAATAACGTTCCCCATGCCTAATACAAAGTTTCAACAAGCTATAATTATGATAAGGGAATTTTTCTTTTATAATGTTTTGATTATCATCTACATCATATCCTTGCATTAATCTTTTCATGATATCTTCAATAGCTATTGACTTATGAGGTGCCTTTATAGTACTTCCCGATTTTCTTCCTACAATCTTATTTAATGTTTTTAATAAATCCTCACTGTTCAATTTAGGTTTTAAGATATAGTCCACAACCCCATTTTGAAATGTAGACCGTACATATTCAAAATCTTCGAAACTACTTAAAACAAGAATCTCAATATCCGAATACAGTTCTTTTACTTTCTTAACTAATTCAACTCCGTCCATAATAGGCATGACAACATCAGTAATCATAATATGAGGTGGAGTTTGTTTAATCATATCCAGAGCCTCTTGACCATTTGCTGCCTCACCGATGATTTGAAATCCTTCCTTCTCCCAATCAATAAATTTAATAATCCCCTGTCTAATTAACATTTCATCATCAACAATCAATATTTTATAGGTATTAATCATTTTTATACACCTTCCTAAAATATTATGTAAACGTTGTCATTAAGTTACGGATAGACTCTAGAATGAGGACTTTTATAACTATCACCATCATAATTTACTTGAGCCAGAGCTGGCTTCTCTGGCAAATATGCATTGATTTGATGAATTGCCAAACCAATTGTCATTAGATAGACAACTACTCGTTCTTTTTAACCAATCATTCAGTTAATTTAGGAAAGGTTCATTTCAATGATTTTATCTTTCACCCTTTCAATTATTTTGTAGAAAAATAGGATTTCTATATTATGAGCCTATACTATTATAAGCGTAAAAAGTCTGATAAGCTAATTTAACACAAAAAGCACATGTAAAAGTTAAGTAAAAGTTTAGTTAACTTTTACTTTTTAGTATAATTTGAATTTATATGGCTGTCAACTACTTATGCGTGTTTGCAGGAATCTCACATCTTCTGCTCAATTTTATCGGATTTCCGACAGAAGACTCCCACTTCTAGGAACATGAAGGGCATCGCCCCGTGAGTAAGTGGGAGATGAATGTGGGTTGGCGCTAGCCAAAACATCTCCCTTATGATATAATGAGAACATATATTCCTATTAAGTAAGGTGAGATGATGTTAGTCAATAAAGCCTATAAATTCCGCCTCTATCCGAATAAAGAACAACAAATCCTCATGAATAAAACGATCGGTTGTTCACGGTTTGTTTTCAATCACTTTCTAGCCAAGTGGAATGAAACTTACAAGGAAACGGGTAAAGGACTCAACTATCGTTCATGCTCTAAACAGCTTCCCGCTTTAAAGCAGGAATATGAGTGGCTAAAAGAAGTCGATAGTATTGCCATTCAATCAAGTGTCAAACATCTATCTGAATCTTTTGCGCGCTTCTTTAACAAACAAACGAACGCCCCACGATTTAAGTCTAAAAGGAACCCGACCCAATCGTATACAACGAAACACACGAACGGAAATATCGCAGTCGTGGGCAATACAATCAAGCTGCCCAAATTAGGGCTTGTCAAGTTCGCTAAAAGTCGTGAGGTCGATGGACGCCTTCTAAATGCTACGATTAGGCGACATCCAAGTGGTAAATACTTCATCTCTATCCTTGTTGAGACAGAGGTAGACTCACTCCCTCAAACGAAGCAATCAACAGGGGTCGATGTGGGCATCAAAGCGTTTGCCACACTTTCAGATGGGACGACGTATAAGAACCCTAGATGTTTACGCATGCTAGAAAACAAATTAGAAAAAGAACAACGCAAACTGTCCAGACGATATAAACAAGCCAAGCAAGATAGAAAACCCCTTCATGAAGCGAAAAATTATCAAAAACAACGGGTCAAGGTCGCTCGTATTCACAAAAAAATTAAAAATGTCAGAACAGATTACTTGCATAAAGTCAGTACTGAAATTGTCAAGAATCACGACATCATTGGTATTGAGGACTTACAAGTATCTAACATGCTCAAAAACAAACGATTATCAAAAGCCATTAGTGAAGTCAGCTGGTCAGAATTCCGTACGATGCTTGAATACAAAGCCAAGTGGTACGGAAAGGAAGTCGTAGCCATCGCCAAAAACTTCCCTTCTAGTCAACTTTGTTCGCATTGTGGCTATCGACATCCAGACGTTAAGCATCTCGCCTTACGCATGTGGCAATGTCCTTCATGCCATAGAGCACACGATCGAGATCTTAACGCAAGTAAAAATATTGAAGTTGAAGCCATCAGACTTCTAACTGTCGGTACGACAGGGATCGCCTAATCAATAATCAACCATTAGGTTGGTGTTCTTAGGAATCTCCCTCTTCAAATTTCATTAGAAATTAAGGGGTGAGTAGTTCAATGATGCTAACTTTAGCTTTTTTTGCTGCTTATGATGCATGTCTATTAAAAATGATGGCAACAAGATAAGCTTTAAATGTTATCAAAAATTAAACTTCCATCTCTAACTTATGCACCGTTAGATTGTTATTTATTTTTGATTAAGAAATTATTATGGAATAAACCTTTTAATCGCAACAGAGACACCATGATCCCCACTTGACTGCGTCACCCAATCAGCTTTCTCTTTGATTATATCCTGAGCGTTTCCCATTGCAATTCCAATACCAGCTTCTTTGAGCATGGTTAAATCATTCATACTATCACCAATGGCCAGCACTTGTTCAAAATTCAATTCTAATCGCTCTAATAAAAATTGGATTCCACTCGCTTTATGCACCCCTTTTGGATTTAATTCCATGTTTGTTAAATTGGAATTACTCAATTCAATCCTATCTAACTGTGTGAGCTGTTGTTTCTTTTTCTCTCTAAGTCTATCATCTTTAACATCAAAACCAATTTTCAACCATTCTTGTGCTAAATAATCATTGGGAAGCTCGTTTCGATAATATTTCTCATGTGAAAAAAGCCAAAAATAAGATGGATATTGTTGATGAATTTTAATAACCTTTTCTACTGTTGAACGATCAAGCGGTTGACTTTTCAGTAGTTTCCCCGATCTTGTCCAAATTTCCCCACCATTTAGAGTAACCAAGTAATGACTATTGATTTTGTTAGCGATGTCTAAACTTAATGAACGATTGCGTCCTGTTGCGATAACAACTTCTATACCTCTTTCTTGCGCATGTTTAATGGCTTCGAGAGTTTCTTTTGTAATTAAGTCTTTCTTGTTTTTTACCAGTGTCCCATCTAAATCTAAAGCAATCAGCTTAATATCCTTTTCCATCTGAGTTCCTCCTTTCGTTTTTTCATCAAAAAAAGCAACCATTTTCTTCAGGCTTATCATACATTAGTTTAACTTAATGGCTATAAGATAACATGATAGAGACTAAGAGAATATATGAGAAGGTGTATGAGTACATATTTTAGTTTATCCTTTTTAAAGAGAAAATAAGACTGAAAAATCCATTACGCCATATGAAGTGAACCATCCGTCTTATCTAATGGGTTTCTTCAATTTTTCAACACTCCCCTAAAAGGTAAATCAGCTGGCGGCTCTATCGGATAAATAATCTAGGAGCATTTAAATGCTCATCTTTTCGAGGTAGGTGGTTATAGTTAGTAAATTCATGCTAGAAGTTGATAGTAGCTTAGTACCTCTTGGTTACTTATGTGCACGTATCTTTAAATATTATCAATATATTCTTCTTTATTCAACTCAGTAAATAGCCCCTAAAATATTTGATCTAATGGGTTTTTATCTTTCTATCATTCCATAGGTCATTTCTTTTAGGGGATGAATAAACTCGAAAATATTTGATTGTTCAAGCCTGATGTTGTTGGTCCTAATCATTTCAATAATTAATGAGCACTAGAAACAGCAATTAATTCTGTCCATAATAAGAACTCGCTCCGTGTTTTCGATAATAATGTTTATCTAACAAATACTGATCAATGGTATCGATATTTGAATTTAATTGTTCTGTTCCAAATGCCATATCAGCTACTTCTTCTAGTACAATACTATTTTGGACAGCAACCTCAGTTGTTTCTCCCCAAGTAAATGGGCCATGTCCATAAACAATAACAGCAGGACATTCGAGCGGATCTAACTTTCTTTGGGTAAAGGTTTCAACAATAACATTGCCTGTTTCCAATTCATAGTTTTCCTCAATTTCTGCTTGAGTTAATTGCCTAGTACAAGGTACCGCCCCACAGAAGGTATCTGCATGAGTTGTGCCATAAGCAGGAATATCTCGACGTGCCTGTGCCCATTTCACCGCATTTGTTGAATGGGTATGAACAATCGCATTAACATCTTGAAAATGTTTATATAATACAATATGTGTTGCTAAATCAGAAGATGGTTTGAGGTTATCACGTTCTAGTGAATGACCATCTAAGTCGATAACAACCATGTCTTCTTCCCGCATCGTTTCATAAGATACACCACTTGGCTTAATCACGATGACCCCTAATTCACGATTGATTTCACTTACATTTCCCCAAGTCAGTTTGATCAAACCTTGTTTAGGTAAAGCAATGTTTGCTTTGAAAACACGTTTTTTCATATCTAAAATCGTTTGGTCACTATTCAATATAGCCTGCCTCCTTTAGTTTAGGTATGAGAAAACGTTTAGCCTTTTCAATTTCAGCTTCTGGACAAGCACTCGTTTCACTCCACATCTCAATTACAAATGGTCCATTGTAGTCAAGTCGCTTCAATGTTTGTAAACAACCATCAAAATCGACACATCCTGTTCCAAAAGGGACTTCCTTAAACTTTCCGGGGAAATCACCTGTTACTGCCAATGTATCTTTTAAATGAATTTGGGAAATTTCACGGATGCCTTTTTCTAACTCATATCCTGGATCATTCTCTAACCAAGCAGATAAATTTCCAACATCAGGATAAACCTGCAAATAGGGTGAAGGTATCTGTGCTTTGATGTTTAAATACTTAGAAATTGAATTAATAAACGGATCGTCCATGATTTCAATTGATAGTACAATTCCTTTTGCTGCTGCAAATGAAACCGCCTCTTTTAGATTTTCAATAAAATACTCACGACTACTCATCGTCTTTTCTTCATAATACACATCATAACCAGCTAATTGGATCGTTCGAATACCGAGATCTGAGGCTAAGTCGATAGCTTTTTTCATAATGGTCATCGCTACTTTTCGCTTTTGTATATCTTTGGAACCAAACGGATAACGGCGATGACCACTTAAACAAATGGATAGAATTTTAACTTCTGTCTCATAAATCGCATCGACAATTTGCTTCCGCTCTTCCTTTGTCCAATCTAAGCGTGCTAAACGTTCATCTGTTTCATCAATTGACATCTCGATAAAATCAAAGCCAAGTTGTTTGGTAAAATTAAGCCTTTGCCACCAATCAATCTGTTTCGGAGTCGCCTTTTCATATAGTCCAATAAAACTCATATGATCTTTACCCCCAAATCCGATTGATTTCAGCCTTAAAGTCTAATGCTGCTTGTTTAGGGTCTGGTACTCCTGTAATGCCTCTCCCTGTAATAAAAGTATGAACATCGATACCGGCAAATAACTTTACTGTTTCGACATTTAATCCGCCAGTTACAGACACATTGAAGCCCATATCAATCAGTTTTTTCACTCGTGTTAAATCTTTTTCCCCCCAAGTTTCACCCGCTAACAGAGCATCTCTACTTTGATGATAAATAGCTTGAGAAATGCCCGCATCCAACCATTGCTGGGCATGTTCATAAGTCCAATCCCCATATAATTCAACCTGGATCTCCTCTACCTCTTTCACCGCAGCAATCATTGTTGGAATTGTAGCAGAACAAATACAGGTCATCCAATCTGCACCAGCATTAGCACAATTTTTTGCGACAGTTCCCCCAGCATCCGCACATTTCGTATCTGCAACAATTTTTTTATCTGGATATAATGCACGAAAGCACTTGACCGCTTCTTCTCCAGCTTGAAGCATTAAAATAGTTCCAACTTCAAGAATATCAACCACATCTCCCACAGCTGAAATATCGGCTAATGCAGAGGGTAAATCTGAATGATCACAGGCAATTTGTAAATTTGGTATCCCCATTCATTATGCTCCCTTCTAAGTTATCTTTGTTAAAGATAGATTTCTTTTTCATATATGCTATATTTTCTATTTCAAAAATCTCTCTTTTAAATCACTTTCATTAACACGCTCTGCAACTTCCTTTGCTGACATAACATTTTTCACACCAATAACAGTTACCCCTTTTTCCTTAGCTGCATCAAACATATTAGCAAAGTTCACTGGGGTAAATACAACATCATAGTTCTTAGCTGTACTCTTTCCTTCAGAAATAGCACAGTGATGAATGTTAGTAATGTTAAACCCTTCTTCTTTTAGCGCTTTCTCAACACTTCTCTTCATCATCAGACTTGTTCCTGAACCATTAGCACATGATACTAATACTCGCATATTTCATTCCTCCATTTATTTTTAGCTTTTAGCTTCTTTTTGTTTTAAATAGGCATCATAATCATCAAGCTTTAAGAAGTAGCCATCTGGATCTGCTCGATACTGAAGTTGTGGAATAGCCAACAAGATCACAACAATCAACACCACAGCAGCAAAACCTAGAAACTTCATTAATACGGTGAAGAACGGCCATACAGTTGCCCAATCGAACATTCCCAAGTAACCGCCATATTGAGATAATCCTACCCATGAAGCAATCAATGCAGATCCACCAATTTGAATGATTCCAGAGATGAATGGAAAAAGCATCGCCGCCTTGATTCCGCCTCGGTTGTTGGCAAAGACAGCAATAGCCGCATTATCAAAGAACAGTGGAATAAATCCAGCAATAACAACCGTTGGTGATTGCATAATGATTAAAATTAAGATCATCAGAAACTGTCCAAGTGCTCCGAATAAGAAGCCAATTGTCACAGCATTTGGTGAACCAAAACCAAAAGTAGCTGCAACATCAATACCCGGCACTGCTCCTGGGAGAATCGTATTTGAGATTCCTTGGAATGATTCTGTCAATTCTGATACGAAGGTCCGTACACCTAATTGCAAAATAGCTAAATAGACTGCAAACATTAATGATGTATTCAAAATGTAAAACAAGAAACTTTGTCCTTCTTGCATGAATTCTGCTTGAATTAACCACTCTTGACCAAGGACAACTAAAATAATACCAAAGAAGAAAATCATTAAGATCGAGGTCGCAACCATATTCTCATTGAAGATGGATAAGAATCCTGGTAATTCAACATCTTCTAGCTTGCGATTGCTTTTGTTCTTTTTAAATTTCTCTGCCAAACGTGCAAAGAAGTAGACACCGAACATTTGCTGGTGAGCAATAGCAAAACCTGCTCCATCGGTTAAATCCTGACAAATACCTGCTGTCAAATTAGAACCCACTGCCCAATAACAGCCTAAAATTAGACCCATGATCAATAGTACTTCAATACGCCCTAATTCTGGGAAACAAAATAGTAATAGCCAAAAGGCAGTGGCAGCTTGCTGTACTTGAACATTTCCTGTTGTAAATACCGCACGTAACTTTGTGTACTTTTTAAAACGAACAAGGAGAATATTAAAGACAAAAGCAATTAATAATAACAACATCGTATCTCCAAAAGCCCGCCCAAATGTTTCAGTAATTCCGACCGTAACTGCATTTTGACCAAAATAGGGGTCAGTTACCATCGCATCTAACTCAAACCTTTCTCTCAATCCAACAAGAATCGGACGGAAATTATCAACTAATCCACCAGATCCAACTGTTAAAATAAGGTATCCTACCGTTGCCTTGAGAAAACCAGCTATACTTTCCAATATCGTTTTTTTCAATAACAAATAACCAATTAATACGATAAATCCAATTAAGAAAGCTGGTTGTGTAAGAATATTTTCCGTAAAATAAACCCAAATGGATAGTAAAAAGTCTAATACATTGTTCATTTAAACAACCTCTTTTCTAAATAAGATAGTCACATACCGTGTTTGGACATGACACGTTCAAAATCTTCTATTGACTTAATGGTTAATAAATCTGGTAACATATCTTCCGCCATTAAAAGCTCTGACAAATTCGAGACATTTTTCATATGTGAGTCACTATCCTTTGCCGCCAGCATAAAAAATAATTTAGCATCCTTTTCTGAGTTACCCGCTTCAAAGGAAACACTTTCAGGCATAATCGTTAAACCTATTCCTGTTCCTAGGACACCTTTACTATTTGCAGAAGAATGAGGAATCGCAACCTCTGGAATAATCACAATATAGGGTCCATACTCATGACAATCAGCAATAACATCTTCAATATATTGATTCGTAATCAAACCGTGTTCTTTCATGATTTCCCCACTAAACCGAATGGCCTCTTCCCAATCTTTAGGCTGTTTATCCATAATTTTAATTAATTGATGGTCATAAAAATAACGTAGCATTGGAAGCTCCTCTCTCATTTCGATAGTTTAGTAAGATAAAGTCGCATTAATCAATAAATACGAATTTATCAGTTTAGTTCTTATAAAAATGATGGGAATGGTGTGTCATTTTCAGTAGTAAAGGCATCATCAAAGCCACGATTAAAGTTAAACTCTAAATCATTTTTATTTGTTGGATACGTAAACTTACCGCCAACTTGCCAAATGTAAGGCTTGAATTGATATTTTAAACGATCTTTTTTGAATTTCCATATTTCGATAATTTCTTTTGGGTCTGCCATAAAGTTCGCCCAAATATCATAATGAACAGGTATCACCACTTGAGCATTCAAGGATTCTGCCATTCTTAACATATCCACGGAGGTCACTTTATCAGTGATGCCGCGAGGATTCTCACCGTAAGCACCTAAACAAACATCAATCTTGTGTTCATTGCCATGTTTAGCAAACATATTTGAGTAATGTGAATCCCCTGCGTGATAAATATTGCCACCAGTGGTTTCAAATAAGTAGTTTACAGCAATTAAATCCATATCTTGTGGCATTTTCCCCTTAAGGACTTCATCAGGATCTGAAGCAGTGACTAAAGCAGTTCGATCAAATGCCTCTAAAGCAACGATTGTTACATCTTTGACCTCAACTCGATCACCCGGTTTAACAATGATTGTCTTTTCTTCTGGGATACCCCATTCTAGCCATGTATTGACCACTTCTAACGGACCAATAAATTTTGCTTTCGGACAATTTTGGTGTACAGCAGCAGCTGTATTAATATCTAAATGATCAGAATGAATATGTGTGACCACTAATGCATCAACATCCTTCACAGCAAAAGGATCAATTACAAAAGGCTGTGTTCGAAGATTGGGTTGTAGTTTTTTCACCCCGCTCATCCGCATCATTTGGTGGCCTTCCCTCATTAATCCATCACCATGTGTACGTTTTCCTGTACCAGTCCAGAGGTCACATAGAATATTGGCATTTTCGTGGCTCTTTAGCCAAATCCCCGTACAACCTAGCCACCACATTGAAACCGTATTTTTTTCAACAACTTCCCGTTCAATCTCTTCATTGAGATACGTTCCCCATTCTGGGAATGTGGCGAGTATCCATTTTTCTCTTGTCACATCATTAACATTTTTCATTTTTTGCCTCCCTTTCATTTTGCAGTATTCTCACTTTGAGTTTAACATTTTATGAAACGCTTTCAACACCTTTTTATGTTCATTTTCATATTTTTATGTTAATTTAATCTTTTTATGTTATTATAATATGTATATAAATGAATATATGGTAATTTAATCTTTTTATGTTATCATGATGATAACATCATATTGATTAAATATTTGTCATGAAGCAATGTTTGTGTGAAGATCATAACGCTAAGGTATTCTTTTCATTAAATAGATTAAATTGATGATTGGAATAGATAAAACGAAACTTCAATCAGTGGGAGTTGGGCCTACAGGATGTAGGTCATGCAGATGTTTCCGGTGGGACGAGTTTTACGGACGGTTATCTGTGATAAACTAGGTTCCCTTTTACTTACTATTGAATCTATCTCTTACCCTACTTAGTTTCATTCCAGATGTTATGATCGTATTTTTCTATTTTACCTGTGATAATTAAAGTAATGATAATATTGTAATAATAAGGAAGTGTGGAAATGAAACGTTCTTATGAGGAAGTTCAAGCTCGAAGAAATCAACTAGTCAATCGAATGCGCGAGCTCAAGGTTGCTGATGTCAAAACACTCAGTCAAGAGTTTGGCGTTTCAGAGATGACGATTCGGAGAGATTGCGCCATATTAAATGAAATGGGGCAAATCAAGCAATCTTTTGGAAAAATTGAAATCCAAAATACCGACATAAATAATACTAAAACATCTGATTCGATCACGCATATTAAAGATTGCCTCGCTAAAGAGGCAGGGCGATTTGTTTCTGATCGCGATACAGTCTTTATTAATACCAGCAGTACCGCTATTCAGGCACTGGCGTACTTAACAGATAAAGCGATCAATGTACTTACAAATAATACAAAAATCATTCATATGAACCATCATCCAAAATCAACCATTGTACTTAGTGGTGGTGAATTGCGTTACCCTAAAGAGGCACTGTCAGGCGACATTGCAATGGAATCCTTTAGCAATGCTCGTTCAGATGTAACTATTATTGGTTGCAGCGGCTTAAATGTAGAGATGGGAATATCTACCTCTGTCATTCACGAGGCAAGGATCAATACTAAGATCATTGAGAATTCAGGCAAAGTTATTGTTGTTGCTGATTATCGAAAAATCGGTAAGTATTCAAATTTTACTATTGGTCAAATATCTGTTATTGATGTTTTGATTACCGATACTTATGCTGATCAAACTGTATTAGATGCAATTGAAAAACATGGTGTGCAAATTATTCAGGTACCTTGCTGAAAGTAGAGCCCTTGTCAGCTCCATATAATAAGAATTCAATTATTCGCAGCTAGAACTTCACATTAACTAGATTGTTTCTTTGTTTTACAACGGTCTCTCACCCCACTTTCATTTTAGACTTACAGATAAAATCTATTTTTCTTTACCTGGAAACAAGCTCAACTAACGAGATAAAAAATGTTTTCCCTGAAGATCAATTAAAGAATTTATCACAGATAACCGTCCGTAAAACTCGGGTCAACAATGGTCTTCACTGGAACGAGTAGCCGCACTAAATAAGGCTACTTTAGTGTTTACAATGTTAGAAAAACTTGGCTTATCGCCAAGTCTTTATGGCGAATGCCATCGTTTGACTTATACGATCGCCAATAAAATCTTTTATTTCTTTGATCGTGCAAGAATAAGTGCTTGTTCTTATTTTGAGTCTCAGTCTCATGACATTAGTCACACAGACATTACCACATGATGTGATGTTTGTAGTCTGTAGTTCTTCTGTTAAAGAAATACAGCGATTTAGCTAGGCGAGAGATAACGGACAATAAGGTCCTGAAAAAAATAAAAAGGGCTGTTGCAAAATGAAAAATAAATAGTGCAACAGCTCTTTTTATCATGCTATATGTTTTTGCAGATTTGAAACTATCCTTCATTTCAAATGAAACCTCAAGTCAAAATGCAGAATAGGGCGCCTCTATCCATCAGTTCATAGGAAACCTCAAGTCAAAATGTCAAATAGAGGACATCTATCTCGCATTTCAAATGAAATCTCAAGTCAAAATGTCGAATAGAGGACATCTATCTCGCATTTCAAATGAAATCTCAAGTCAAAATGTCGAATACAACCCTTCTATCCATCAGTTCAAATAAAACCTCAAGCCAAAACGCCGAATAGAACGTCTCTATCTAGTGTTTTATTCCCATTTCTAATACTCACAAATAGAGCTGTTGCATAATTAACTGGCTAATTATGCAACAGCCCCTTTTAAAGTTAACCAAAACTAACACAAACCTGATTGTATGATATCTATCAAGATATCTCTTTATTAAAATGCAGAATCCCCATTTTAGAACTTTCAATGAGAAGACGACTAAACTCTGAAATTCCTTGCTCTTTGTTAATCATAGGTTCTAATAAGGCTTGTAAACTTATGCCAGAAAATACGTCAATATTATCATACTCTACACTCAACTTTGCTGCCTGATTAAACGGTGTTCCTCCAACAATATCACAAAGGATAACTACATTTGAACAGTGCTTGTTGAATGCTAAATAGGTCTCTTTCAACTGATCAAATAAATCAGTTGGACTCATAGCACCTTCAAAATCTATCGCACTCACATAGTCTTGTGCTCCTGAGATTAACTCTAAAGCTGACAAAGTACCAGAGGGGAATTTTGAATGGCCGGTAATAATTACACCTATCATAAGCATTCTCTCCTTTCTAAACTAATTCCGCTTTTAATTGTTTAACTTTTTCAACATCCACATGACAATTAAGATCATTATTTTCTTTTATAGAAGAGCCTACAATCACACCATTGACTACATCTTTAAATGCAGAAATATTATTGACTTTTATACCACTTCCAATTAAAATGGAAACATCTTCTGGAAGCTGTCTAGATAATTCCAATATTTCTGCAGGCTGGGGACTAGAACCTGTTTTCCCACCTGTCAATACTATTGAATCTGCGCCAAGTTCAATAGCATTTGAAATATGGTCCAATATAGGTACGTCGATCAAAGGATAACTATGTTTGACGTTAATATCTGCAAATACTTTGACATTGGATTTGCTGTTAAACCTATATTGTTCAATTTTATCATTTTGAGGTGTTAACATACCGGAAGAAGTGACTCTGTATTCGACGTACGCTTCACTTCTAATAAAATAGGCTTTCAGAAGATTCCCAATTATGATTTCTTCATTATTTTTTGTCTGTTGCAAATTAATACCGAGCGGAATCGTTGCTGTCTCTCTTAATCTAGTAAAGATAGAGACAAAAGCTATCAGGGTTTCCAAATCGATTTCCAAACTGTATGGCAGATCAAAAAAATTTTCCACTATCGCTGCATCAGCTCCACCCTCTTCTAAAGCTCTTAAATCCTTCAAGGCAAATTGATAGACTTCTTCTAAGGATTCAGCATTATTGTAGGGCTGATTAATTCGCTTGAGATGAATCATGCCAATTAACTGACACCTTTTTACCGCTTCCATTTAAATCATCTCCAGCTTTAATAGTTGAGCTGAATTATTATGAAATACTTTTTTATGCTGAGCTTCATTCATATTTAGGCAATCTAATTTCAAAATTTCTGCAGGAACATGTTTATACGGCCAATCTGAAGCATAGATCACTCGATCTTCCCCCAATTCATTAAAGGCCTTCTGTAATATTTGAACTTCAATTTGTCCGGAAGTATCTACCCATACATTATCAAGATCCTTTACCGCTTCTACACAACCGTAACCAAAATCTAGTAAACCAATGTGAGCAAAAACCCATTTTTGATTCGGGTGCTTTTTGGCAACTTCAGCCCAAGAATGTGGTAAAGATAAAGGAGCTGTGCCTGTGTGTGTTAAAATAGGAACATCATACTTCTCTATCGCAGTTACGACGCTATCAAGACTTGTTAGATTTTCCGGGTTATAGCCATGTTTCCATGAGTGGAATTTAATTCCCTTCATTTTCTTATCACCAAGTGCCCGATCCACCTCATCAATTGCTTTTGGATCCCTTGGATTAATATAGGCAAAGGGAATAATCCTTTCAGGAAATTCATTGGCCATTTCTGATACTTTATCATTGAGTTCATTCTCGTGAACACCATTTAACATGGATAGACCACAACAAGCAATATTATTCTGATCCATCATATCAACTAAATCCTTTGCAGTATACATTGAACCTGAGCTACTCTTCCCTAAATGAACGTGAAAATCAATCATTCTATCTCTCCTTTTTAGAATATTCCGATATAAACACCAAGAACTCCTAATAACATGGTGACAAAAATTAGTGTCATTGGCTTAATATTTGTTTTTTTGATAATGATATAGATTAATACAGTTAAACCAAGCGGCAGAAGACCAGGCATCAGCTCATCTAATTGCTCTTGAAGCACGATCGTCGTTTCCCCAGAAACAAATTCTAATGGTGTGGTTAATGAAACGACTGCGGGAATAAAACCACCAATAACCGTGAGTGCTGCGACACTAGCAACTTCCGTTAATTTATGCATTAATCCAGATTGTTGTAGATCGGTAACAAAGGAAACACCTCTTTTGTAACCTTCAAACACACCAAAATACTTTAATCCTACCGAAACAAGTGCCATGACTATAAAGAAGATAATGGGTCCTAAAATACTACCTTGAAGAGCCAAAGAAGCAGCAATACCAGCCGCAAGCGGTCTAATTGTTCCACTGATCAAACTATCTCCAAGAGCAGCCAGTGGACTCATCAATGCCGTTTTAACGGCACTAATACTTTCACCAGTAATATCTTTTTCAACAGCTTTTCTCTTTTCCATAGCCGAGGCAACACCAATAACAGTTGCTGCCATCATTGGGTTTGTTAAGAACAATTGCATATGTCGTTCATAAGCTTCTTTTTTATCTTCTAAATTATCATAATATTTCTCGATAACAGGTGCCATTGCAACGGAAAACCCAAGATTCTGATGTCTCTCAAAATTTAATGCACTTCTTACAAAACATGATCTGATAAAAATACTTCTGAGTTCTTTTTTAGTTAAATCTTGTTTTACTTCTTCATTATGTTTCGGCATTTTCATTACCTCCAGTTCGGTTAACTAAATAATAATGTAGTGCTGCCAAAGAGATCGCCAGTATACCTACACCTAAGTTATTGAGTTGTAAATAGGATGCAAAAATGAATCCTACAACGAAGTAAGGCCATAAACCACCAATCTGCACACTTGATAATAATAGAGCAAATCCGACGGCTCCTATCATTCCACCACCAACAGCCAAACCTGAAATCAAAGTATCAGGAATTTGATCAATAATTGACGTTACATATCCAGCTCCAAAATAAATCGCTAGAAAAGTAGGTAAGCCATAAAATATTAAGTTGGTAAACAACGGTAGGATGTTATATATAAGCATTTTTTTGGGATTTGCTTCTCTTGCATACTTCTCACCCAGATGCATAAAACTTATATTTACAAATGAATACTGAATGGTTGTGATAATTTGACCTATCAAAGCGACCGGCACTGCTGTCGCAATAGCTACTTCTGTTCCGCCACCAGCATAAACAGCAAAAGCTGTAGCTAATGCAGCTGCCAAAGTAGGATCTGGCGGGACAGCAGTTCCGACAAAGATGACGGCTAAAAACATCAATTCTACTGTCGCACCAACAATTAATCCTGTTTTAAGGTCACCCATGATAATACCTACAACCATCCCTGTTATGATAGGTCTGGTCGTCTGTAACTGAATAGTTTGTTCATCAATTAATCCCCAAGTTACCCACAGGGCAACTAATAATGCTACTAACATTTAATTCACCCTCACTTTCTATTCAATAGTTTTTGGATAGGTATTTTGCTGTCACTTGGAACGACTTGAACAAATAGATCAATTCCCTTATTTAAGAGTTCATCAATTAAAAATAAATCGCTTTCATTTAAGAATATAGATTTATAATATTGTTTCTTACCTGTTGCTTGACTAATGTTACCAACGTTAACTTCTTTGATATCCATACCTAAATCAACTAGTTTGCTCAGACTATCTAAGTTACCTACAATAAACAGGATCTTTTCATCGCCACTTTGATTCAAATAATTTTGTACATCATCCAATTTCAATACTTTTAATTTCACCCCTCTAGGCAGGGCTAGTTTAAATAAAGTTTCAGAAAGTGGATCATTAGCAGCTTTATCATCAGCAACAACAATCGTGTTACAACTACTAGCTTTAGTCCACGTTGTCACGATCTGACCATGAATTAATCGTTCATCAATTCTGATAAGTTTTACTTCACGCATGATTATCCCTCCTTCCTAATACATAGGTAATTTTTGACCTAGAAGAACTAAATTTTGTATTTCCTTAACCTTATTAATATTAAGCTTTTGATTTAATACTTTTTTTATTCTTGCATCCTCCTTTCTAATGATGATACTTGCTTTGGTACTTTTTTCATCATAACTCCCTTCATCAATTTTTATAAGTTCAACCTCTTCTTCTAAGGGTTTAGGTAAAGAGGTGTGGCTCCATATAGCTGCATCAATTTTTTTATAAAGAATACTGTTTAAAACTGAATTATAAACAATAGGGACTAACTCAATCTCTCTATTAGCAAAATACTCCATTGTTAAGGTGCTTTGATCAGAAGAAGTGAGATCAATTCCAACTCTCAATTTTCTATCCTTGTTTGCATTTGCTATACTATCTTTCGCCATTAGCAATGTATGAGATTGCACGTAAGATTCTTTATGAAGCGAACAGTACAAGATGATATCATCATTTTTTTTGCAGTAAGCTTCTGCTGTTTTTTGAGATGTAATCATAAAATCCACCCTTTTATCCAGTAGAGCCATTAATCTATTTTGAGACCCAGGTAGATATGACATACTCAATGAAAATTTATCGGAATTTACCGTTTCGATCATACCTGTTGCCAAGCCCTCAAATCGCTTGGAATGAGGCAAAGGCATAGTACCAAAATAACGTGAAGGACCAGATAATTCTAAAAGTATATCGTGATCAATATTTTCGATGATAGTACCCTTTGCTCCTCTAGAAACAGTATTTATCGCTCCAATACTTTTCAGATAAGCTAAAGCTTCTTGAATCGTTCCATTACCCACTTGGTACTTTCCAGATAGTTCTGATATGGTTGGAATTCGATCACCCACATCAAAAGTTAATAGTAAATTAGCTATTTCCTCTGAAATTCTTTTCTTTTTTAAATCCATTTTAACAAGCCCCTTTTAAAACTGAATAAACAATAAACAGTATTCTGTATATTTGCATTGTAACATAGTCTGAATTTTATGTAAATATAAATTTTAAACAAAGAATTAAATAGATCACAACCACTTATCTATTAAGGTTTCAAACAAAGAGAAAACATTCCTAATTTAACCATAACTAGATTTTCATTCGATTCAATAACTCTTTTCAGAGATTTCTCAGCTCAATCAGATTGAGATAATTATTTATAAAAACCACAATCCCCTCTCTTTGGAAATAGCTATCCTTAACATCTTTTTACCAAAAACAAACTCAATAAAAAAATTCGATATGAAATCTCTTGATTAAATTTTATCCCCTCAAAATGTGGTCGAAACTCAAGATTATAAAACTCAAGATACTGGTATAAAAGCAACATTGCAATGACTTGACACAATCATTTCAATGAGTACGATTTAAATTGTTGCTGGATTGTAGTATGATTAATTATTAGCAAATCATATTTTATTTGATGGATACAATGTAACCATCAAATCTAAAGAAGGTGAAGAAAATGAAGCAAAAAGAGATTGAATTATTGAAATTATTAGAAAAAAATGGTCGAATTGATAATGATACAATTAGTAAAATGTTGAACTTACAAATTACTGAAGTAGAAGAAATGATTGAGCGTTTAGAGAAGGAGCGTATTATTGCTGGATATTCAACCTTGATCGATTGGTCTAATGTCTATGAGGATCAGGGTGTTAACGCAATGATTGATGTAAAAGTAACACCGGTACGAGGACTGGGCTTTGATAAGATCGCTTCTCGTATTTATCGTTTTCCAGAGGTGGAAGCTGTTTACTTGATGTCAGGTTCTTATGATTTAAGTGTTTCGGTTGAAGGTAAAACAATGATGGAAATCAGTCGTTTTGTATCAGATAAGCTTTCCACATTAGATAATGTCCTATCCACTACCACCCATTTCATTCTAAAAAAATACAAACACGATGGGATTATTTTTGATAATGATGAAGATGATGATAAACGAATTGTGGTGAGCCCATGAGTTCAGAATTCTTGGCAGAACATATAGCATCCTTGAAACCATCTGGAATTCGCAAGTTTTTTGATCTCGCCTCGGAAATGGACAATGTTGTTTCTCTAGGAGTAGGCGAACCTGATTTTATTACACCTTGGAATGTTATTGAAGCAAGTTACCATTCCTTAGAGCAGGGATATACTGCCTATACTGCCAATGCTGGTCTAATTGAATTAAGGCAAGAAATTAGTAAATACTTGTACGAAACATTCTCGATTAATTATCAGCCTGAAACACAGATTTTGGTGACGGTAGGTGCAGGTCAAGCCATTGATTTAGCATTAAGGTCTATCTTGAATCCAGGTGAAGAAGTCATTATTGTCGAGCCATGTTTTGTGTCTTACGGACCAGCTGTATCTTTAGCCGGCGGTGTTCCAATTTTCGTAAGTGCAACAGCTGAAAATGAATTCAAAATAATGGCAGAACAAATAGAAGCAGCCATTACATCTCGTACAAAAGCCATTATGATTTGCAGCCCGAATAATCCAACCGGAACTGTATTAAATAAAGAGGATTTAACCGCTATTGCTGCCGTTGTGAAACAGCACCAGCTCATTGTATTGTCTGATGAGATATATGCCGAATTAGCCTATGATGAAAAAGTCACTAGTATTGCCTCTCTCGATGGAATGGAGCCATATTCGATTGTCATTTCAGGTTTTTCTAAATCATTTGCAATGACCGGCTGGCGACTAGGTTATGTCGCTGCACCAGCTGAGTTGATTGAGGCGATGACAAAAATCCATCAGTATACGATCATGTCAGCCCCGACGATGGCACAGCATGGTGCCCTTGAAGCACTGCGGAATGGCAACAAAAGCGTGATCGAGATGCGAGAGAGCTATTGCCAACGCCGAAATTTTGTTGTTAATGAGCTAAATGCAATGGGCTTAACTTGTCACTTGCCTGGAGGCGCTTTTTACGTATTTCCATCGATAAAATCAACAGGATTGAGTTCAGAGGCATTTGCTGAGAAATTATTAAAAGAACAACAAGTGGCTGTCGTACCAGGGCAGGTCTTTGGAAACAGCGGTGAGGGATATATTCGCTGTTCATATGCAGCCTCTATCAAACAGTTAAAAGAAGCAATGACTCGTATGGAACGGTTCGTATCCAATTATTTGGCATAAGAATTGTTTGCTTACCGAATTAAAACCATTTTATAAAAACTAAGAAATAAATAATAAAACGAGATAGACATGTTCTAAACAAAGCCAATATCGATAAATAAGCATAGTTCATCTCCTTGCGAAACATAAAGTAAGACAAGGTCATTTAGAATATTGGAGGTTTTCAACATGTGTACCGCCATGACATTACAATCTAGCCAAAAAGAGAACTACTTTGGGGAAACAATGGACTTTTCCTATCCTATTGAACCTGAGTTATATGTCATCCCTAAAAACTATCGATGGCATAGTTTAGCAACGATGAAAATATGCATTGATTCTTATAGATTTATCGCTATCGGGCAACAAACTGAGGAGATATTAAGTTTTTTGATGGGGTAAATGAACGAGGATTTTCAGCTGGCGTCTTATATTTTGAAGGTTATGCGGATTACGATTTCCCAATAAATGATAAAGAGTCGGTTGCTTCTTTAGATTTTCTCCATTATATTTTAAGCCGTTGTTATTCTGTAGATGATTTAAAGAATTAATTAAGAAATACTTGTATCGTCGGAATTGTTGATCCTGTGTTCCAAAAAACAACTCCATTACATTGGATCGCTACCGATAGCAGTGGCAAATGTGTTGTTATTGAACAAACAAAAATGGGGCTTGAGATCATCAATAATCCTATAAGCGTTATGACGAATAGCCCTGATTTTCGCTGGCACATGACCAATCTAAGCAATTATATGAATCTTTCCATTACGCAACACGATGAAGTTCACTGGGGGGGGGTATCCTTAACTCCTTTTAGTCAAGCCACAGGAACTGTTGGTCTCCCTGGAGGCTTTACCCCTCCTGAGCGCTTCATTCGTACTGCGTTTTTAAAAACACATATTCAAATTCCAGACAATCAATCCGAAGCAATCATGTCATGCTTTCATGTGATGAATAGTGTTTTTATTCCTAAAGGTATTGTTTTAACGAATAAAGCAAGCTATGATTATACAAAATACATTGCCTTTATAAACACGAGTACGTGTGAATATTATTTTAAAACTTATGAAAATAACCAAATCTATACGGCAAGCCTTTGGGACTATCATATGCATGGGATAGATCCCATCTTGCTAGGTCGTATTGTACGCCCATAATTTGCAACTCCCCCACTCTGAATTATTTCACTAGCATTGGGGAGTGTTGTCAAAAAACTTAGAGAGTTGAGCCATGCTCTATCACGCATTCGAATGATATAAAATTTATTTTGAATGATTTCCATTCTAATTAAAAATGAAAAAAGAGAAATAGTAAACAAATAGGGTATAATAGTTGTCAGACAAGATTAATCAAATTCATCTTCCTACCTTATATATTTAATCGATCAAACATTTTCACAAAAAATAAAATGGACAAGGAGCAAAAGGATGACATTAGAAAATAGAAATACACTATCAGCACAAGAACAAGAAGAACTATTGCAAACATTGAAAAATCGGTTTGAGAAAAATAATGATCGTCATCAGGGCATGGAGTGGAACACTATTCAAGCAAAGTTAGAGAGTCAGCCAAAAAAATTGCATTCATTATATGAAATGGAACGGACAGAAGGTGAACCAGACGTGGTCGGTTATGATAAAGACAGAGACGAATACCTCTTTGTTGACTGCTCCAAAGAAAGCCCCAAAGGTCGCCGAAAAGTTTGCTATGACCGTGCAGCATTAGAAGCTAGAAAAAAACACAAGCCAGAAAATAGCGCGCTTGATATGGCAAAGGAGATGGGAATTGAGCTTTTAACAGAAGAACAATATCGCAATCTACAGCAACTTGGAACCTTTGATGCAAAAACATCAAGCTGGATCCAAACACCAGCAGATATTAGAAAATTGGGAGGCGCCCTTTTTTGTGATTTTCGCTTTGGACATGTATTTGTCTATCATAACGGTGCGGATTCGTATTATGGGGTTAGGGGTTTTCGAGGGTCGCTAAGCGTTTAGTTTAAAGAACAGTAATTTATTTCTCATGTAGCCCTTTCAACGTTCTGATTTCCTTTTGGCAGTCAACTTAAATTATCAGTATTGTTCGACTAAAAGAGGCTGTTCAAAAAAATGGGTAATCCCATTTAAGGAGAATATTTTTTTAGCAAAAACTCCATTTTCGTATAAAAATCGCTGTGAATGTCTTTGTTGGCTTGCTTCTGTGCCCCTCATGTATCAACTAATACGGAGGAAGTTCTGTTAAAAACGTCCATGTCCTGTGGACAACACAGAACTCATCACATCTTGTGAAAGTCAGGGGCTCGAAGCTAACCACCTTAAGCATCTTTACGCTTTTCATTTTCCTTTTTGAACACATACTGAAAGGACTATCCCCCCTTAAAAAAGTGAACGCTTCACTGTCTCATTTAAAATTTGTTCTTTTATTCACATTTTTATACCGATCGTACATTGACAACCTTTCATGTCAATGTTAAATTACTATTAATTGACTGAAAATTCTGGATATTTTTACTTAAACGTTTAAAAAGTAGATTAATAGTCAACAGAGCCATTCATAGAAAGGAAAAGAGCCATGAAAATTGTTGCTTTAAAGGAAAGTCATGAACCACGTGTAGCTTTAGTACCCGATGCAATAAAGAAACTGTGCCAGCTTGATGGTATCGAAGTAGCGGTTGAAAAGAATCTGTCACCAATGATTACTCCTCGCGCTTACGAAGAAGCAGGTGCTAAAGTTGTAGAAAACAAGTCGGAGTTGTTAGCTTCTGCGGATATCTTCTTATCAGTGAATGCACCTAGTATTGAAGTGATTAAACAACTGAAAAAAGGATGCTTATGTATTAGTTTTTTAGATCCTTTCAATGAAACAGAACGAATTGAGACATTAATGAACCAAGGTGTAAATGCGATCAGTATGGAAATGCTGCCACGTACAACACTCGCACAGAAGATGGATGCGATTAGTTCGCAAGCATCTCTTGCGGGATATGTTTCGGTAGTGTTAGGTGCCAATAAACTAGACCGCATTTTCCCAATGATGATGACCCCATCAGGTACTATCCCACCAGCGAAAGTGTTTGTGATTGGCGCAGGTGTTGCGGGTCTACAAGCGATTGCGACAGCAAAACGGCTAGGCGCACGAGTTGAAGCATTTGATACCCGTCCTGTCGTTGAAGAGCAAGTCACCTCACTCGGTGCGAAATTCGTCAAAGTTGATTTAGGTGAAACCGGTCAAAATAAAGACGGTTATGCAAATGCTTTAACTGAGGAACAATTAAAAATCCAGCAACAAGCCATGATAAAAAGCTGTGCAAATGCGGATTTAGTTATTACAACCGCAAAGTTATTCGGCAGAAAAGCACCCGTTATTGTGACACAAGATATTTTAAAACAAATGCGTGACGGTTCAGTTATTATTGATTTAGCAGCTGGTAGTGGTGGCAATGTTGAAGGTACAGTAGTTGATGAAACGGTCACAATTGAAGGTGTTGATATCGTCGGGATTGATAACTTACCAGGTGAAGTCCCTTATGACGCCTCAAGTATGTATGCAAGTAACTTATATCACTTAATCTCACATTTTTATGATCAGGAAACAAAAACAGTCTCACTTGATCAAGCAGATGAAATGATGAAGGGTTGTCTTATTGTCAAAGATGGTCAAGTAGTGAATGAACAACTAACAGAAATTTATGGAGGGTAACTTATGGGTATGATGCTAGTGTTTGTCTTAATTTTAGCTTCGTTTTTAGGTTATGAACTTATTTCTAAAGTACCAGCACAATTACATACACCACTGATGTCAGGATCAAATGCTATCTCCGGTATTACTATTGTTGGAGCCATTCTCAGTCTATCCGGTGCGTTTGTTGTAGATGGGGAAATTATGACGATTGTACTTGGTACCTTATCGGTATTCTTTGCGACCATTAATGTGGTTGGCGGTTATATCGTAACAGACCGCATGTTATCAATGTTTAATACAGGTAAGAAGGAGGATCAAACATCATGAATGAAGCAGTCATTAATGGCTTATATATTGTCTCAGCCATTTTCTTTATCCTCGGTTTAAAAATGTTAGGGAAAGCAAATCAAGCAAGAAAAGGAAATCTTGTCTCAGCTGTTGGGATGCTGATTGCGATTGTAACGGCTTTAGTGAGTCAAAGTGTACTTGAATGGCAATGGATTGCAATAGGTATGATTGCCGGATCTGTAGTTGGTGCACTTGCAGCAAGACTTGTGGCGATGACCGCGATGCCAGAGATGGTTGCCTTATTTAACGGCTTTGGTGGAGCAGCGAGTTTACTTGTTGGTTGGTCAGAATATCATCGTTATACCATAGCAAATACGTATATGGATGCAAGTGCCCTCTCTTTATTAATCATCATTATGACGATTGTTATCGGTGGGGCAACATTTACTGGTTCGATTATTGCATGGGGTAAGTTGTCTGAGAAACTCCCGAGTAAAGCGATTCAATATCCAGGACAACAATTTATCAATATATTACTCGTCGTGCTACTCATTGGTTCAGCAGCTTTATTTGGACCATTACGTGAATTATTGATCATAGATTCGTATATTCTCGTTATTGCAACCATACTTCTGACTTGCATTTTAGGGATCACGTTTGTTATTCCTATCGGTGGTGGTGATATGCCGGTTGTTATTTCACTGCTCAACTCATTTAGTGGAATGGCGGCGTGTGCTGCTGGTTTTGTTATTTCAAATAATGTCTTAATCGTTGCTGGTGCTCTCGTTGGTTCAAGTGGGATTATCTTAACGAATATTATGTGTAAATCGATGAATCGTCAATTAACTAATGTCCTGTTTAGTGGTTTTGGTGCCAATAAATCAAATGCAGGTGGTGGTTTCAAAGGTGAAGCAAAACCAGTCTCAGTTGAAGATGCTTACCTGATGTTAGAGGCCGCAAGCAATGTCTTAGTTGTTCCTGGTTACGGGATGGCTGTTGCACAGGCACAGCACGCGATTCAAGAATTAGCGGATCAATTAGAAGCTAATGGGACAGAAGTCAATTTTGCAGTCCATCCAGTCGCAGGACGAATGCCTGGACATATGAACGTGTTGTTAGCTGAAGCTAATGTCTCTTATGAACAATTAAAAGAAATGGATGATGTGAATCCAACGATTGAAAATGTCGATATTGTAATTGTCATTGGGGCAAATGACGTTGTTAATCCAGCTGCGAGAACAGATGAATCATCACCGATTTTCGGTATGCCAATCATTGATGTTGATAAAGCACGAACTGTCATCGTGATGAAACGTTCAATGAATCCCGGGTTTGCAGGGATTGATAATCCATTATTCTTTAACGATAATACACGAATGTTATTCGGTGATGCTAAGAAATCTACTCAAGGTCTTGTAGCGGAATTTAAAGGTTAGGTAAAATAACGATGCGGATTCATATTATGGTGCCAGAGGTTTTGGAGAGTCGCTAAGCGTTTAGCCTAAGGTTGAGTACATGGCAATAATAAGCCAATAGATGGAGCTGTCGCAAAAAAATGCATATTATGCATTTGCTGACAGCTCTTTTTTCTACATGAGATGACTCATTTTAATATTCGTTGTTGTCGTGTCGTTACGATCGGAAAAAGCATCGATCCCAACGATCCGAAATGCAGTCAAGTTTGGCGAAATACAATCAACTTTTCCGAAATGCAATCAAGTTAGATAAAATACAATCAAGTTTAGCGATTTGCAGTCAAGTAGGCGAAAATGCAATCAACTTTTCCGAAATGCAGTCAAGTTAGACAAAATACAATCAACTTTTCCGAAATACAGTCAAGTAGCGACTTTTCAGCAGAAGAAAGTAGTCATCGCGAAAGTCCGATCCGCGACATTTCTTTTTTTATTCTCATTAGAAAAGCCGGGAAAGCCTACTCGGTTCTTTAGTACCCACCCAAGTGAGATGTCCGCTCCGAGAAGTCGCTTTCCGCGGGGATGGCTTAAGTTAACTTGAGTAGTAAAGAACACTACTCATGTGGATCTTCAGCTCATCCTCGAAAATAAAAAACAATTTTCTTCGTGCGATGTATTGCTCTGAGGCCTTCCTTTTCCTATGGGAACAAATGGCTTCGGTGGGACGAGTAATCGCAAATGTCTACGGTGGTGGGTGCGTAACTGCACTAAGGAAAGCAACTTTAGCACTTACATCGCAAGAATAAGTGTCATTCTTATTCTAAGTCCCCGTCCCAGCACGAGCTGAGGACCCACTTCGGAAAGCGTATCTTTCTTGACGAAGTTAGCTGAAGGCTGGCTAAGTTCGTCACGTCCTGTGACAACGCCTGCATAACCTACGTCCTGTAGCCCTCAGTGCCCATGGAAAGCGAGTATATGTCATGTTGCGGGAAGTAAGTGCTCATTTCGTATAAAGTAGCGATTGACTTTGTGATTAAGATGCTTTCTAACTACCAAATTTTATACTCCCTCTTTATACTAACGCTTTCACTCGTCCTATTGAGCGAAAGTCTTAGTTTTTATTATACTTGCACTATCAGAGAATAAGGCTTCACATGATGATAGTATAAGTAAAGCTATAACTTCCACCACTAAACTTGGTGAAAAGCAAAGCTTTACTAAGGACGTTTAAATTTTTGCGTCTTCGAACAACTCCTGAGCTGAAATTTTATGCTTTCCTAACGTATAAAGAAAAAGCTGTTGCACAATGACAAATACATTGTGCAATAGTCTCTTTCTTAAATGATCATTCTATCACCAAATCACTCCATATTGTCTGCCACTTTTTCTTCTGCATTCGTTCTTTATATATGGCGCTGAGCTCAGTACCTTCCTGATAATAGTGCGTTGGTTTTACAATGCCTTGAAATAAGTCTTCCAAGCCATAAGGAGCCATAATTTCAACTTCATGTTGGTGGATCCGGGCTGCAACTGCAGTAGGTATTTCTGGAAAATGTGCTACACCATCAAAAGAAGATCTGTATGGGGGGTTATTATTCTTTTGATGCATACGTGCTTGGTTCTTTACTGACCATGGCTGTTCGGGCATTAATTTTTCTAGTTGTGCCTCGATTATTTTCTCTGTAGCTCTGGAAATATCTTTTGAATCAAAATAGATGACATCAATATCATTTGGTGGCGTATCAGTATCATATAAAACATCCCAAACCTTATTTCTAATTAAACCAGCAGCGACCCAGCCATCCTTCAAGTGCAATTTTTCAACTGCTTGTAAAATCTTTATGATGTAGCTATCTTCTTTAAGAATATTTATTAATTTGGTTTCTAATTCCATTATGCAGTGTCTCCTATCGTCCTATATATTACAACCTTTTAGATATATATAAATTGGGTATAACAATATTTTTAATAGCATAACTAATCGCTTTAGATCTGACAACCCGATTTAAGTCAAAATAAAAAGTAAATTTACGATTAAAACTCAAACAATACAGAAATTATTACTCGAAAATACAACTATTTAGTAGTTATTTGTCAATTTTTGTGGAAAAAACAAGTTATTTGGCGAACGAATTATCCATCAAATCCCTTGTAAAAAAATGATAGTTTGTCATAATAGAATTGTAGCTTATTAGCGAAAGGAGTAGAATAATGTCAGCATTTAAAGATTTAAAGCAGATAGTTGAGATACAACAAAATTATAATTTAAGTGCTGAGGATTTTTCTCATTGGTTAGACATGCATGTTCCTAAAAATGAGCATGAAAGAACTATGCGTGATTTCTTTATGACAACAAATGACTCTTATTCTATGTGTATTGGTTTAGAATTTCTGTTTATGAATGATTATTATCCAGAATTGTACCAATTGATAGAAAAGAATAAAACATATCCTAATCGGCTGAATCAAAATTGGGCTACTTTCTTTGAACTAACAATGGCTAAACATCAAGGGACTATGCCACTGACAAAAATTCTAGCTCAATTACAAAGAATTAAAACCGATGACCTGGCTCTTAAATGCTTAATTCAATTCTTAACGATATCCATACAGATTGTTTTTTATGATTTCGATTTAATTGTCAATAAACTTGAGCAATTTCGAGAAGATAGTAATAAAATCCATCATAGTATTTTACGACCATATATACAACACCGCTTAGATCGCGCACTTTTTGTTCATTATTGGAAGCGAAATGAAATGATACTTGCTCGTAAATTTGGTTACCGTGCTTTGGCGGGAATTCACAATCGAATTCACCTTGCTTACTTACATATTAATTTAAGCTCTTCTTTTATTTTCGATGATTTCAACTCAGCGATTTATCATTTAGAAGAAGCGCATAAAATAGTGACAGAAAAAAATATCACCAACCTAGTCGAAATGATTGAAGAACGCAACATTCCATTTATTTATGCTCACTTTAATAAACCAGAAGGAATTACTACATCAGATAAAAGTGAACAAGCTCATCTCGCTCTTGCACGTGGTGATTTAGCTCTTGCAAAAGAATTATTGTCAGAAATAACAGAGATAACTCCATTTACTAAATACTATTTAGGCCGAGCTCACCAAGATGAACGGCTGTTAATCCAGTCATGTAATGATTTTATTGAAAAGCAAAGCGATCATTTTTTTGCCCGTCTCCCACTTACAGCATTAAATAAATTATAGTAAAGATTTAATTCTAACTATGAAGGAGGTGAAAAAGATGAAACGTATACTTGTCTCATTAGCAATTGCCCTTACTCTTTTAGTTAATGTTTCTGTGCCACTATCTGCTCAGGTAGTAGAAAATGCTGAAGTAAGTCCATTGAGTAATATTGACCCAGGTCATCCCGGACTCTAAAGTAAATACTTATTAAACTACCTAAAACAAGAGAAGATAGCCTTAATCTCTTAAAGCCTTGAACCTACCTGACCACAGGATTAGAGAAAAAAGCTATCTTTTTCTTTGTCATCATAATGGTGCCTATCTTCCTAACCCTTTGGTTAGTTTTTTTATTTCAAAATGATTTTGTTCTTATCATAAAGCGAAACCCGTTGTTGCCCCGAGTTTTACGGACGGTTATCTGTGATAAATATATAAGTTCCCTTTAAGGCAATAGCTAAAGTAGAGGATATTTATTTATCCCTTCCTTTATTCTGAATAATTTCAACCAATGTCTTAAATCTTTGGGTTTGAAATTTATCCTTATGATAGACAATGTGGTTTACATTAACTAATTCAAAATCCTTTACTTTTAATTCGACTATATCACCTTTAGCCAGTTCCTCTTCAATTAAAATTTTGGGCAGCACACTTATTCCTAAATTTTGTTTTACTGCTTGAATAAGAGCTTGTGAATTTATACTCGTCCACTCTGGCTCCACTCTTAAGTTGCGTAACAATAACGCACTGTCAAAAACATCACGAATGGCACTACCCGTTTCTCTAAGCAAAAATCTCTCTTGAATTAATTGATTGATATCGATAGATCCTTCTAAAGCAAAGGGATGATCGATAGAACATATAAAGACTAATTTATAGGATGAAAAGGGAATTTTAATTAACTCGTCGTCATAAATAACGCCCTCAATTAGACCCAAATCTATTTCATTATTATGAAGCATCTCTTCTATTTTACCTGCATTGCTAACGATAACTTTTGTCGGTGTCTTCTGATAAACTGTTTCAAAATTGACGATTGCTTGAGGTAAGATGAAATTTGCAATCGTGATACTTGAGCCAATTTTGATTGTTGCATTATCTTCTAAATCCTTAACATCTTGTTCTAAGTTATCGAGTAGATCCAATAGCTTTATAACTTTAGTTAAAAATAGCTTCCCCGTTTCATTTAAATAAATCTTTCTTGAAATTCGATCGAATAAATAAACATCTAAATAACTTTCCAATTCACTAATAGCATTAGAAACAGCAGGTTGAGTTATAAATAACTTATCTGCTGCTTTTGTAAAGCTCTCTTCTTCACAGACCGTTTTAAAGATACGCAGGTGTCTTATCTTCATATTCATCTCCTTACTCATTACCTTTTGGTTATGTATCATATAAAATTATAATATTGTACTTATGTCGAATCAAGCTTTACAATAAACCATATTGAAAGAATCTATTGGAGGCACCTCAATAATGAGCTTTAAAAAATTAAAGATTTACTTTTTACTTTTTAGAATCACCTTTTCTATCAGTGCTTTTACTTTTGGAGGGGGATACATCGCTATTCCTATGATGCGTAAATATTTCGTTAACAATCTAGAGTTAATTAGTAAACAAGAACTACTGGACATGGCTGCCATCGCACAATCAACTCCTGGGGCTATAGCTGTTAATATTGCTGTATTGGTGGGTTATCGTATTGCTGGAGTTACAGGAGCAATCATCAGTTGTATCGGGACAATCCTCCCTCCCTTGATCATTTTATCAATCATCTCTATGTTCTACCAAGCTTTTAGGTCTAATCGCGTTATTTCTGCTATATTAAAGGGCATGGAAGCTGGAGTTGCTGCAGTCATTGTAGATTTGGTTATCGATATGAGTCAAGGAATTTTCAAGCAAAGGGACCTGTTATTAACCTTAATGGTGCCGGCTACATTTATCGCTAGTTTTATTTTCAACATTAATGTACTTATTATTATTATTTTCTGCTCTATTCTGTGCTTTGCTCAAGCTTACGTCAAAAACAAACGGAGGGGAAAACTAAATGGATAAAATGATTTTTAAATTATTTTTTGTCTTTTTCCAAATTGGTTTATTCAGTATTGGTGGCGGATATGCGATTATTCCATTAATACAAGAACAGGTAGTGAACTCTTACAATTGGCTCACTTTACAAGAATATACAGATATTATTACCATTTCCCAAATGACACCTGGGCCTCTGGTTGTTAATACCGCTTCTTTTGTCGGCATACGTGTCATTGGAATATCTGGAGCCATAGCAGCCACTCTAGGAAGTACTGTATCCGGATCACTTTTTTCTATCCTGCTTTATAACTTTTTTAAAAAACATAAAGATATAAACAGTATTGCAAATGTTTTAAAAGGCTTACGTTCTAGTTCGGTAGGACTTATTGCATCAGCTGCCGCTACTATTATTTTGCTTTCATTTCTTGGAACGACAACACTTGATTTTAAAAATGTCAGCATCAATATAACGGCGGTTATTATCTTCATGCTCTCTCTATTTCTATTGCGAAAATACAAATTAAATCCAATCATAATCATGGTTCTAACAGGTGTTGTAGGCTTGGTCTTTTATTAACATTTCAGGACATTGATATACTTACATGAAAAATCCCTACTTACAAAAGAGAGCACTTTTGCAAGTAGGGATTTGATTATCCGTTCGGTCATGCTTTAATTATTTTATTCATAAATCCCATAGGTCTTTTGAACATCTTGAATAAAAATAATACCGTTCCCTGGTTCCTCAATTTCCAGTTCTTTCTGTATTGATGCCACAATGGTTTCTGTAACCTCTTCTTTAGAAAGAATCAAAATCATTTCTTTTTCAGGCTCAATTTCCATATTAAATAATCTGCTCGTTTCATTTACCCCAGAGCCTCTCGCGTTGACTATTGTTCCACCTTTTGAACCAGCAGCCTTTGCTGCTTCAATCACGTCTTCAGCCTTCCCTCTATTAACAACAGTTGTAATCACTTGGTACATTGACTCACTTCCACCTCTTTCTTGTTCATTGTCTATGTCTTTATAACGTTTTGATCCTACAATGCCACTTATACCAGTCGTAAAAACAATACCATGATTGGGTCTTTCAAATTGAAATATTTTATTTAATTCTATTAAAGCATGATTGGCTGTATCATTATCCGCTCCAAGCAAAACAATTTCTTTTCTTTCATCATATAGAGATAAAAAGTTTAACAAGGAATTATCCACAGTTCCTCTTCCAAGGAAAATAGTACCTCCAGGAATACCACACTTTTTTGCTCGACGCAAAATCTTACTGCCCATTCCATAATTTGCAATTATATAAATTAATTGAAAAGCCGGTACATTATTTAATTTAGCCATTGCCCTTTTCAACTCCCTTTTTCTTTGACTTCAATGCAAACACCAAACCTAAAGTTTGCAAAGTAATAATTGGAAGCATCGCAACCATCGCAATCATTCCAAAACCATCTGCTAATAAATCAGCTCCTTCAAAAGCATTTGCCGCACCTTGAGTAAATGCCAAAATAAAGGTGGCTGTCATAGGTCCCGTTGCTACCCCGCCAGCATCAAATGCAATACCAACAAAAAGATTCGGTACAACAAACATCATGGCTAGAGCAATTATATATCCAGGGAGTAAATAATGCCATAGCTCTATATTTGAAGATAAAATACGAATCACTGACAACATTACCGCAAGACCAACACCAACTGCCAGTGGATATAATACTGCCTTTCTCTTCACATACCCACTTGTTACATCTTCAATTTGATGCGTTAATACATAGACAGCCGGTTCAGCTAAAATTGTAACAACTCCTAGAATAAAAGCAATAATAATAATATAGATTTTATTATCCAATAATGCTAAATCATTACCAATGCTCGTTCCGACATCCATAAAACCAGCATTGACACCTATTAGGAAGATAAATAATCCTACATAGGCAAAAGCAAAACCGGTAAGTAATTTTCGTAATTTTCTCTTATTTAATTTAAAATATAGTTTTTGTAACACTAATAATATCACTAATAACGGTAGGATGGCTATAGCACTTTCCTGTAAATAATCAGGAATAATTTCAATAAATGGTCCGATAATTGAATTCGAGCTTGCAACATCAACATCAATTGCAGCCGTAAATTCATCCGTTTTTGAAAAAACATCTAACAGCATAACCCCAATAATGGCTCCTGCTGATGCTATAGCAACCAAACCAAAGCTATCATCTTCAGAGGCTTTACTATTCTTTTTAAGTTTAGAGATACCAACAGATAGAGCTAAAATAAATGGTACCGACAATATACCTGTTGTTGCTCCTGAAGCATCAAAAGATATCGCCAGAAATTCACGTGAAGTGTACAATGCTAATCCACCGATGATTAGATATACAGCAAGAAGAAATTTGTGTAAAGGAATGTTGTAGAAGACTCTTAAAAATCCCAGTGCAACCATCGTTGCTAACCCTATCGACACAACAACAAGGATCGTCATGCCTGGTATTTCTCCTGAAGTCACTGCATTAACTTGATTGGAAAGAACGATTAAACCCGGTTCAGCAATTGATATGAAGAAACCAAGTATTAATCCACCAATTAATACAATCCATAGCTTATTCGTTTTAACGAGTGATGTACCCGTTAAATGCCCAAGTGGAGTAATTCCTATGTCTACACCTAGCAGAAAAATAGTCAAACCAATCATGATTAATAAAGCACCAATTAAAAATCTAATAATTAAAGTTGTATCCATGGGTGCGATTGTAAAATGAAGAATCATGACCATGGCAATAATGGGTACAACCGAAGATAATATTTCTTTAAATTTTGACACAATTACGTTCAAAACAGTCATCCTTTCTCTATAATTCATTCATGTTTCTATTCAGGTATAAAGAATACTTGTCATTTTATTATGATTTATCAGTTGAGGATTTTTTTATATTTTTGTTGATGAGATGAGGTTTTTTCAATTGCCACTAGATCAGCTTTATTTTTATTAACATGGTTCAGAAATAATGTGCCTAATAAAAGCCTGTCCTTAACAACAATTCGATTCCATTCATATCCTTTAAACAGATCTTTAACAAGGAAAACTTCTCCAACTAATAGGTTGTCTGTTTCCTTTATTGCAAGTTCCAGCAGCTTATTTACCTCCATAATAATCACCCTCTCATACAACATTTAAAACAACATTGTTCATTCTATTGTATAGAATTTATTGCCCTTAGTCAAAAAAATTGCCTTATGAGTGTGTAATCGAAATCAACATATTCATGACAGCAGATACCAGTATTTATAAAGCGAAACTTCAATCAGTGAGAGTTTTACGGACGGTTATCTGTGATAAAAAATAACAGTCAATGCCATATATGATTAGTGTCAAATCATTTCATCAAAGAAGCGCATACGAAGAGTATTAAATCGACATTTTGAAAGGACAGGCTCTTATAATGTGATATACAGATAATACTTCCACGTTGTTTAGTATATAAATTGAAGTTAGTTTTTTTAAGAATAAATAAACATAATAGTGCTGAATGCGTGAGCCAATATCCTTAATCATTCATACCTCTGAAAGCTTCAGATTAAGTCGATTTTAATTCTATCCTTTAGCTTTATGTTCAACACTAAATAGTTAAAAAATAAGCTGTATGTATGAATTATTCGATGACCCATACTTAAGGCAAGCAAAATACTTTGCTCGCCTTATTCTAAATCAATAATTTGATATACGCCAAACTCTAACAGTGGCAGTGTTAATCTATTATTTAATTAAATCGCCCCTTTCTCCTTACCTTTAAAGTTCTCTATAATCATATGGTGAATCAAGCTAGGTCTTCGGTGCAGAGCAGAGCTCTTGTTTAACCAATAAAGAAACCGCTTTGAAAAATCGCTCTCCTAAATTCACAGTAAACTATTATCTAATCAAGAACTGCTTAATTCTCATGCTACGATAGGCTTTTGGCCAGTTCAACGAAAGCCTCTCCCAACTCTCTCCATATGTTTCGCTTCGAAAGACCCCTTTATTGTTTGCGGCATAAAACACACCCTGTTCAGTTGGAGAATTAGCCAGCGCTGAAATCGTCATTCCTTCCGCTTCTGGAAGTCCTTCTTCAATAAGCTTCCATTCTTGATTAGCTTCTTTCTTCAAAATAACAGTCTCTGCTTGTTCTGCTCGATAGGCATGACGTGGTCCTTTTGCACCAGATACAAGAATACAATCTGGCTGATCATCTGCTACTGCAATATTGACCAAATAAGTAAACGGGTCTAAGCCCTCATTCTCCGTCTCCCATGTCTTTCCACCATTCCATGATTGAGCAAAACCACCCCCAGCGGCTTCATAAATTCGGTCTTTTTCTTGTGGATGGGTAGCCATCGTGTGACAATCAAACTGTGATTCAGGCTTTCGATCCTCCCATGTCAATCCTTTATCAAGGCTTCTCATCACACCACCTAATTCAATTCCAACAAAAATCCTTTCTTGATCCAATCGATCAGGTTCAATCCAACGAACATGATGGGTATGTGGTCTTGGTGGAAAGCTCCAGGTGGATTGGGAAGGAAGATCTAGTAAAGCCGGACAATCTGTCCAAGTTTCTCCACCATCTTCCGAACGATACAAACGACTTGGCTCCGTGCCAACCCAAACGACTCCCCTTCCATTGATCCTCTCAACTGGACTGACAGCAATTGCTGATATTCGAGAAGATTCAATCCCTGCACCAGCAATTCTCCAGCGTTCCCCTCCATCATCAGAAATCCATAGACCATGATCAAATGTCCCTGCATACATTCGGTTCACATCATGAGGGTCAAACGCTAAGCACTCAAATTGCACCTGTTCAATCGTATGCTCTACCAGTCTCCAATCTCCATCCTCTTCTTTAATTTGAACAATAGCATGTGGTATGACTAAATAAGCGTTTGTCATTATTAATCGCCTCCGATCAATGGCAATTCTTTTAACATATCAGCTAATATAATGGCATCAGCAGGAAAATGTTCTGTTATCCCCATCCCTACAAGATCAAACTCTTTAGCAGTATCTTGAATCAATCGAACAACAGAAGCAATCGACGCTCCCGGATAAGTTTTTTTATAATGTTCACCAAACAAATCAGGTCTTGCCGCACCTTGTCCTTTAAATTCATTAGTATCAAGGGCATCCAAGTCAAAATGAACAGCCACTTTAGATGCACCCGTTTTTCTTAACAGATCAATGACTTTTTCTGACGACATGTCAAAATCAGCAGTAGGAACATTTTTAAAAGCATGCTTCTGATAGACTGCCCTTTCCATTTCTGCTTGATCGTCTATTCCTGCAAACACAACATGACTTGGATCAACACTTGTATTAGACACTTGAGCAAAATCGGGGTCCCCTTCCCCTACTAAACTCGCTAACACCATCGCGTGATAATTTTTCCATTCGTCTTTTACCATCACATCAGGGTGGGCATCAATCCATAAAATTGCAAGATCCTCTTTATATTTTTCAGCCAAATAAGCAAATGGCGCTAATTCAACACTACAATCTCCATCCAAAACAACGACTTGATCCGGGCTCCTCTTTTCAATCTTCTCCTTTGTTTCTCTTACTTGTTTCAAAACCTGTTGCTTAGCCACAATCCCTTCTTCTTGCTGATCATTTGTTGGTGCGACAGAAATAGGAACCTCGATCGTATCACCATCACCTTCTGGGGCCAACCATGCGAGTAATTGTGCACCAAAATAATAATGAAAATTATTTCCTCCTTGCCATTGTGGCATAACGACTCGTAATGTTTTTTTACTCATCTAAAATCGCTCCCATCTTTTATTTTATCACCATACTTATGTTGTCAGTTTTCTTACTTTGAACATTATCATTGATTTTGAATGATGACAAATGATGTGAGTAAAAACAGATCCTATTTGATACATTTGGTTTTTTACTGGTCCATCTATAGAAACGATGGGTTTTTTGAAAAGATAAGATCACCTTCTGCCCGCGATATCTCGAATGCAATAGTTTTACAAGCCTGATCATATTCTATATAATATGTTATAAAAATAGTTTGAAATTCAGGAGGTAACTATGAATAAGATTGTCTTTCTCAATGCTGCAAGTATAGACTTTGATGATCAGCTTGATTTCTCACCCTTAATGAACCTCGGTACTTTTACTAAGTACGACGAGAGTAATGATCAAGAAATATTAGAGAGGGTCGCAGATCAAAACGTAATCATAACGAAAGAATTACCGCTTCCTAAAGATTTAATCGAACAATTTCCTTCTTCTGTAAAACTGATTTGTGAAGCGGGGACGGGCTATAATAATATCGATCTTCCAACCGCCACAAGTAAAGGCATCCGCGTTTGTAATGTACCTGGCTATAGCACTGAAGCTGTCGCACAATTGGCCATCACGTTTATGTTAAATTTAAGTTCTTCCATGATCCAACAACAAAATATGATCGAAAGAGATGATTTCACTAATTTTACCAATCATCTTCAAGTCCCTCATCTTGAATTGCAAAATAAAACACTCGGTCTTATTGGGACAGGGGCTATTGGTCAACAAGTGATGAAAATTGCTCGTGCATTAGGCATGGACGTGCTGACCTATAATCGCACACCTAAAAACTTTGATGATCCTCGAATCAAATCAGCCTCACTTGAGGATTTATTAAAGCAGAGCGATTTTGTTTCCATTCATTGTCCGCTGACTGCTGACACTAAACACCTTATCGATAGCAATAAACTAAAAATGATGAAATCTTCAGCCTTTATAATTAATACATCTAGAGGAGCGATCATCAAAGAAACAGATTTAATCGAAGCACTACAAAACAAAATGATTGCTGGGGCGGGCTTAGATGTTCAAGATCCAGAACCCCCACACTTGGATAATCCTTTATTCTCGATGGATAATGTCATTCTCACCCCACATATCGGTTGGAAATGCCTCGAATCCAGACAAAGATTAACTGGGCTTTTAGCTGATAATATCGAAGCCTTTATGAACAATCAGCCGATCAATGTTGTAAATGAATGAGATTTATAGGAAAGTAACAGTAAAAAAACTGTAGATTATGTTCTACAGTTTTTTATTTTGGCATTCATTTTTCCGCTTTATTTAGTAAAACTTATTCATAGCTATTTCTAGGATCGTATAGTGGAAATATGGAAAAATCCGTCCCCCACTAATTAAAACAGAAAATGAACAAAAGAAATCAAAGCTGATCTTCTATCTGATTTCGATTTATTTCCCATTTGCAAATGTAATAGAAACAGAAAATACCGTATCGTCTACATCTACAAGAACTGTTCCATTCATCCGCTCAATCAATTCCTTAGCAATGGCAAGACCTAAACCTGTTGAGGTTTTTTTACGCGTCTTATCCCCTTTATAGAAACGCTCAAAAATCCTTTCCGGATCAATTTTCTCTAGATTATGATAGGAATTTGTAAACCGTAGGATAACTTTTTGCTTTTCCTCTATCAACTCAAGTGCAAAATCATTGCAACCATGTTCTAGTGCATTTTTTATAATATTTTGAAAGACCCGTTTCAAAGCCGTTTCATCACCATTAACTATGACTGGGTTTTCGCTGAGTTCAATTCGTGGCACAATGTCCCTTTGAGTAAAATCTTCAAAAAATGAAAATACGGTATCGAAGACCAACTGATTAATATCTACATCTAGCAGCTTTAGTTGATAAGTTTTATTCTGAAGTTTGGTATAAAGAAATAGTTCTTCAATCAGTGTTTTTAAACTGTCAATTCTATCAGTCATAATTGCTAAATACTTCTGTCTCTGTGTTTGATCTTCACACTCAGAGAGTAACTGACAATATCCATCTAAAGATGTAAGGGGCGTACGTATATCATGGGATAAACCGTTGATGGTTTCTTTCATTCGGCGTTCCTTATCAAGATTAAGCTTTTTCAGCTCACTTTCATGGGCAATCCATTGATTCAGTATGGAGATAAGTTCTTTTGTCTCTTTGCTATATATTTCATGCGTGACCATAACGTTGCTTTCGTGCTTTTGATGAAAAGCAAGCTGGCGACAGATACTTTTTATCTGTCGCTTATACGATATTATTCTTAGCAAGCATATGATCGTCGTCAATAAAAGAAATATCATCAACCAAATCATCGTCTATCATCGCCTTTACTTTACATCTTGTTTTTCTATAATAACCGCGGAAAGCATAAATCCAATCGTGCTAATAATCAATGGAACCATTAAGATACTAAGCCAATTCTCAGTGACATCTGCAGATGTTAACATCTCTATATTTCCCAGAATCAAATATTCACGAATAGAGAAGGTTCCCTTCACAATGTCTAGTTTATTTACCCATTTATCAATAAGAGGGAAAAACATTGTTGCTAATCCTAAACCATACATTATCCATACCACTAATGAAGCAAGATTACTTCGAACCACTTCTGTAAAAAATGCAACAACAAGTCCCAAACCACTCATTAATATAAATTGTATACCCAGATAAGGCAAGGCACTGCTAAAATCATTAAAACTAAAATCTTCAAAGAATAATATTCCACTCATACTAGCGGCAACTGTAATTAAGATGACGATGACAGCCGTGAAAAAGCAGATGATCAGACTTTCAGACAGTAATAATTTATATTTCTTACCAACAATGCCCGTCATGTTTTTAATATAGCCTGTTTTATTATGTCCACCTGCCAAAAACACAGAAAAGATAATGATAAAAAGTACCATGATATTGCTTGAGAATAAGAATTCTAATAGACCTTCAATTGTAGTAAAATTAAAGTCAGATAGACTTTCATTTACGGTTACATTGAAGCCCGTGTCTCCTTGTTGAACTTCTGACATTTGAGAAGTATCGACACCCGTTAAATAGACCAGCATGGCCACTAAACCGATCGTTATAGCCAACGCAGTAATTAAGATGATCCAAGTACTTTTACTTTTTGTCATTCTAAAAAAATCCGCACGTATGATATTAAGCATGAGAGGCACCTCCCGTTAAGGAGAGATAAAAACCTTCTAGAGATTCATTATTAACAGTAATGGAATTAATTCTAACTCCCCCATTTGCCAATGACATAGCAATGTCTCCACTTTCGGTAAGTCTTTCAAAAATATAGATTGTTTCCTTATCTACCACTTGGTAATCTTGAAATCCAAGGCGCTCAAGAACGATACACGCCTTTTCTGGTTCAGATAACTTAAGTTCAATACGCTCCCGACAGCGATCCATTAATTCTTCCTTAGAAAGCTCTGTTATTAAGTTTCCTTCATGAATAATCCCATAATTAGTAGCTATTTTTGATAGTTCCTCGAGAATGTGACTTGATATGATAAAGGTAATATTTTTCTCCTTATTTAGCCGGTGGATGATTTCGCGAACTTCAACAATCCCTTGAGGATCAAGCCCATTTACCGGTTCATCTAATACCAGCAAATCTGGTTCACCAACAAGAGCTATAGCAATACCTAAACGTTGTTTCATACCAAGCGAAAAAGATTTTACCTTTTTATTTCCGGTATCTGAAAGACCTACTCGTTCTAAAATGTCTTCAATATACTTTTTTTCTGAAATACCAGCATAAAGACATTTCAGTTTTAAATTATCAAAAGCAGTCATATTAGGGTACAGCCCGGGCGCTTCAATCAAAGCACCGATCCGCATATATACATTATGACGGTACAGTTCCTTGCCACTGTAGCCAAACATCGTTACTTCGCCACTTGTAGGATGTGCCAAACCACTAATCATTTTTAAAAAAGTAGTCTTTCCCGCCCCGTTACGACCAATAAATCCATAAATATCTCCTTTACGAATATGCAAATCGACTTGATTGACGGCAGTAAAATTTTTATATTTCTTTGTCAATTTATTTGTATTCAATAAATATTTCATTTAAATTCCTCCTTTTCGTCCAGTTCATTATAAGACGAAAAGATAAAATAATCGCAAAGTAAAGTTAAAGAAAGGTTAAAGATTAGCGAGAAAGGCGAAAACCAACTCCCCAAACAGTATCTATATATTCTGTATCAACTACTCTTTTCAGCTTTTGACGGATATTACTAATATGGACATTGATCGTTTTATCTTCCCCCATATAGAAATTTCCCCAAGCATAATCATATATCTCTTGTTTACTGAAAACCTTATTAGGATGAGAAAGAAGTAACTCAAGAATCTTAAATTCTTGCCTTGTTAAGGGAATTTCCTCGTTCTTTAACATTGCACTGTATGAATTTCGCTTCAGCAAAAGCCCCTTGTGTCGCAAGTGATCCTCCACCTTTTCTGTAGGACTACTTTTTCTCAATTGAACGGCCACACGTGCAAGTAATTCTTTTAAATCAAAAGGCTTGGTCATATAATCATCTGCCCCTGATGTCAATAAATCAACTTTAGCATCAATCTCACCCTTTGCAGATATTACAATCACTGGAGTGGTGTGATTTTTCCGTATGTAGTGCAACAGTTCTTCCCCAGTCATACCAGGTAGCATTAGGTCAAGCAAAACAAGGTCAAACTTTGTCTGCTCCATATATAGTCTACCCTCTGTACCGGAATAGGCTTGAACACATTCGTAACCTCCGTTAGATAACGCAGCTAACAACATGGCATTTATATCGTTATCATCTTCAATAATCAATATTTTTTCATGTTTCATAAGTCACTTCCACCTCTCACAAGTAATTGGGATGATTTTGTTTGCTTTTTATCTTTCTAATAACTTCATTTAAATTAAAAAGTTACATCATTGCAACACTACTATAGTCTCTATATAAGTACTATATTATGTTGTTAAACGGCTAAGTAAATTAAGATTTTAATTGATTTGCGTCATAGCTATAAAAGAGTGTCATTCATTTATGATAACTCTAGTTTGCTCATTAATATACATTTTTCCTCCCAACAACACCCTGACAAGCAATCGAATAATATCCATTCTTAACCTGTTTCGAATATTTGCAAAATTCTTATATAAAATTGAGTTAATTTTATCATACCCCTTTTGACTTCAAAACGAAAGGATACTTCTAAAACCGTTGATAATGAAAGCGGGGTTTCATTGAACCCTTCACTCGCATTGAGAAGTTGCTTCGACCAACAGCAATCATTCTAAAATAAAAATAGTCCCAAAGGCAAGACCCATGGGATAGCGGGGTTGGGTGTTATTAGCACACCAATGTGTCAACTCCACTGGTGGTTAATCGTCACCTTGAAAGTCGATACCCCAGGCCCCTCACTTCAAATGTCAGTAGAAATGAAGTGGCGAGAGTATTCATTTCTAACTGTAAAAATAAAACAGGCTATTTTTAAACCTGCCATTTGGCGTCAAGTTTATGTGCTACAATAACATTTGGAGGCGATGAAAATGCAGGAAAGCAGACTGTTTAGAATCGTATATTATCTTCTCGAAAAAGGGCAGATCACAGCTCAAGAACTTTCTGAAAAATTAGAAGTATCGGTTAGAACTATATATCGAGATATTGATGTGATGAGTAGTGCCGGTATCCCAGTCTATGCTACACAAGGTAGAGGCGGTGGCATTTCCATACTTGATAATTTTGTGTTAGATAAATCCTTGTTTTCAGAATCAGAACGAGAAAAGATCTTAATGGCTTTACAAGGTATGACAGCAACTGATGGGGAAAATTCAAACGAACTACTGATAAAATTAGCTGCGTTATTTCAAGTAAAAGCGACTAACTGGATTGAAGTTGATTTTTCAAGCTGGATACAAAATAAGCCAAAGCAAGACCTATTCGACTCTATTAAAATGGCTCTCTTCAATCAAAATATCATATCCTTTCAATACTTTAATAGTAACGGTAAAATGATAAAACGCCGTGTACAGCCAATCAAGTTGATATTTAAAAGTAAGGATTGGTATTTATACGGTTTTTGTCTATTGAAAGATGATTATCGCTTTTTTAAATTAACAAGAATAAAGGCGCTTAACATACTATCTGAAACCTTTTCACAGGATTTTATACCACTAGTAATTGAAAAACAAGTGAGAAGTGAGAAAACCATAAAGACAAGGTTAAAATTTGATAAACGGATCGCTTTTCGTGTTTACGACGAATTTACTGATCAAGTCACAGAGGATGAGCATGGAAACTTGTATGTGCAGACTGAATTACCAGACAATGAAAGGCTATACTCTTATATATTGTCTTTTGCTGATTGTGTAGAAGTCATAGAACCAAAAAGTGTTAGGGAGCGATTAGAAAAGAAATTGGAGAATATACAAAAGAAATATAAAACCTGACTTCGGATGACAGGTTTTCTTTTGTATGATTTATGTATAGGAGGTGTTCAAATGAAACACGAATGGAGAAAGCATGAAAAAGAAAGATATGGTGCGAAAAAAATACCTGCATTAGTGAATGTACCCTTACAGAAATTCATTATGATAAGTGGAAAGGGCAACCCTAACAAGGCAGATTTTTCGGATAAAGTCTCCGCATTGTATTCATTAGCTTATGCCATCAAAATGGGGTACAAATCTGCTTCAGCTGATAACAAGCTTTTAAGTGATATACAGGATTTCACTGTCTATCCTTTGGAAGGGATATGGCAACAAAAAGAAGATACCGAGCTTATAAAAGAAAATTTGGAGTACACCCTTATGATACGCCAACCTGATTGCATAACAGAAGAAATGGTATGTGAAGCATTGGAACGTGTGAAGATTAAAAAACCTAGTCCATTATATGAAGACATCCATTTTGATACAATACAGGATGGAAAATGTGTAGAAATTCTGCATGTTGGGTCATTTGATGAGGAAGCTGTTTCTTTTGAAAAAATGGACGAGTTTACAAGAAAAAATAAGCTAAAACGCACAGAGAACTACCACAGAGAAATATATCTGACTAACGCAAATCGAGTAGATAAAAGTAAACTCAAAACAATTTTGCGCTATTCAGTAAAGGAGTAACTAGGTTAAAAAGCCAATAGTGATAAAAACCTGCTACTAGCCATTCTTATTAGTGAACCTTATTGTACATGAAGTTAAAAACTAAGTTCTGAAAACTTTTATTTCAGCATAAAAAAGAGGAAATGGATATTTTTCACCTTCCTCTTTTTGGATAAGTCAAGTTAACTTTGCTAAGACTTCACGAATAAACGCCGGTTCATCTATAGGAGTACGGACATGAGTTAAAACCATTATTAGTATCCATGAGAAGTTGGAGATCAGACCATTTGTAATATTTAGAACGATTACATGGAGAAGAGATGAAAGGAAGTTAACTTCTCTCGTTATCAAACGAAAACTTCAATCAGTGGAGGAGAAAATGAAAGCTCCCACTGATTGAAGTTTTATTTTATTCATATTTCATTTTTAAAATAGAAAACGGATTATCTTATTCGTCAAATTTTGTTCGTTCAAATACCTTGAAGTCTACTGCATGAAGACTTTGCTCATTTACATAAATCCAGGCCCTACTACTCATTGATTAAACCATCTAGTATACTTTTTTTACTTTTCAGACTTATCAATCCAACGTTCAGATTCATAAATATCGCCTACTTTATATCTCAACCAGATCGTCCCCTTCTCAAAACTATCAACATTAATTAACTTAAATCCTACTGGACGATCATCACTTAAACCTTCTACTTCATCAAATAAAGCTGGTGTTTGGTTCGATCCATCAGAAGCGCGAGCAATAACTTGACTTAATTCATCGCATAATCCTTGCTGAATAAATGACCAATTTAATACACCACCGCCACCAAGCATGACGGTTTCCATTTTGAATATATCTTTTAGTTTAGTCAACATCAGTTCAAAATCAATCGTCTTTTCCCCGCAAATAATGTAAGAAATATGACGCTGCCGCAAATATGCTTTGTAAGCATTGCTTGCTTTCTCACTTAAAACTTCAACTACATGAGCTTTTGTTTGCTTAAAGGAAATTTCAGCAGTTTCCCACGCCAAAACACCTTTTGAATCAATCGAAATATAGTACATATCTAAATCTTGTTCAGCAATAAAATCACCTGCAGGAACTTCTTCACTGGATTCATCTAATTCTGGTTTCTTATAATAAGTATAATTATAATCTGAAGTCATTCGCCCCGATAACCAACCAGAATGTTGATAGAATCGCTCCTCACCAAAAGCTATATCATAGAATACTTGATGCGATTCACTAGACTCTGGAATGTCCATAAAATTACCGATCACTTTGCCATCTAATGAAGTCAACATGTGACAAAATACATAAGGTCTATTATTAATCTCCATTTTTATTTCCTCCTTATTTTAAATTATTTTCATATCATACCCTTGCAAATGAATGTGCGTAATAATGGTTAACATCAACTTGAACATCATTATTTCCTTCATTTAGACAATTGTATATTTTACCACTGCGTTGCATAAACTTTTTTGATCAATGTCAAATTTGTCAAACAGACTGAGAACTAGCAAGCTTTAGCTTGGTAGTCACGCATTCGCACACCCTAGATCAAGCGCTTTCCTTGACATGAGTTTTATTTTTTATACAAGGGCAATGATATTTTATATGATATCATTATTATAGTGCCTAAAGTTAACTCTAGGTCAATATAAAGACAAAAGGTTTTATTGAAGGAAAGTATATAAGAACTAGTGAGAGAACTACCAACCTCAAGGAATATGCAGAGGAAACCCAGTAATATAGTTGGAAGGTGAATCATCCAAGCATTTCTACATTAACAAACTTACATTTGCATGATGTGATATGTTTGAAAGATATTCTTTGAAAACTGAACATAGCAGGTTAGAGTGAGAACCGTTGCTTTACCGCATAAAATGTTCAAGCTTAACATGTCAACCAAGACACACAAACGTGTGAGCCTCAGGTAAGCTGAAAAGTAGTTCCAAACGCAGGACCGTAGAATAGCAGGGTTGGGGGTTTTCAGCACACCATTGTGTCAACTCCTCTGATGGTTAATCAACATTTTCAAAGTTAACACCTCAAATCCCACCACTTTAAATTTCTTTGGAATTTAAGTGACGGGAGTATTCATATTTCATTTTTAAAATAGGAAACGGATTACCTTGTTCGTCAAATTCTGTTCGTTCAAATACCTTGAAACCTACACGTTTATAGAAGTCTACTGCATGAGGATTTTGCTCATTCACATCAACATACACTACGCCATACTCATGAATGGCTCTTGTAATTAACTTCTTACCTATCCCTTTCCCTATACATTCTGGTCTGAGAAATAGCATTTCAACCTTTTCTTGAGCTATCCCCATAAACCCTATTGGATGATGATCATCATACGTAACTATTAAATGATCAATTTCCCTAATGCCTATTTCGACAAAAGGTTTTAGACCTATGATATCCTTTTCAGTTAAAAATGTATGCGTGGCTTTTACAGAGCCTTCCCATACTGTAGTTAATTCACCGATTAACTGGTCTGTTCTATTTGGATTTTCAACTAACATTTTACACCTCTTTTGTTGTAATTACTCGTATAGCCATCCTAACTCCAAAAAGGATCTTAACTCCACTTGAACCCTTAGATCTCTAACAATTCTTTTTTCTATGCTACTCCCAATCCTTTATATTGTATTTATTCAAAAGGTTTTCTGCTAATTTTATCCCCTCTTCAGTTATTGCAACAGACTTAGAACGATAATTTCCTTGCCTAATATAATCTTCATCATCTAATTCATTAATAATATCAAAATCGTACCCTTTCCAAGCCATATCCATGCTTGAATCAAAACGATCCCCTTCATTAAATCTTGATAAATACATTAGCATTATTGTCAATTCCTTCATTGCCTTTTCTGGAGTTGTTTTATCCACTTTCAAAGCCCCCTTTACTTTGGAATTTTTAATAATAAATTTATTTTATGACTTCAGAGCTTCGCTCAAGTAAACAAACAACTTCTGTATGCGAAGTTTGTGGGAAAAGATCTACGGGTTGGACTTTTTTCGTTTGATAGCCGCCTTCTGTTAAGATGGCTAAATCTCTTGCTAATGTTGAAGGATTACAGGATACATAAACAATCCGTTCAGGATTCATTTCAATCATCGCTTCGAGTAACGATGGGTCACAACCTTTTCTTGGTGGATCAACAACGATCACATCTGGTTGTAGACCTTTTGCTTTCCATGTTGGCATGATTTTTTCGGCTTGTCCAACAACAAATTCCGCATTCGTGAGATCGTTTAATTCAGCATTTTTCTTTGCGTCTTCAATCGCTTGTGGGACAATTTCCACACCATAGACTTTTTTTGCTTTTTGAGCAAGGAAAAGTGAGATACTACCGATCCCGCAATAAGCATCAATTACTGTTTCATCACCAGTGAGATTGGCGAATTCTAAAGCTTTATCGTAGAGTACCTTCGTTTGCTTAGGATTGATTTGATAGAAAGACAAAGCTGAAATGGCGAATTTAATCTCACCAATCGTATCGTAAATATATTCTTCTCCCCACAAACGCTTTGTTTGCTTTCCTAGAATCACATTCGTTCGCTCTGCGTTAATATTTTGCATGATAGAGGTCACTTCTGGATGACGTTCGATAATCTGCCTAATCAACTGCTCTTCTTTCGGCAATTTTTTAGTTTTTGTGACGATCACAATCATTGTTTCTCCCGTATTTTCACCAGTACGAACCATAATATGGCGTAGAACACCGCGATGTGTCTGCTCATCATAAGCCTGGATTCCTAGACTATCAGCTATTTTTCGTACGGTTTCAACCATTTGATCATTCACTTCAGACGTCACGATACAACGATCCATACCTTCGATAATGTCGTGGCTTCGTTTTCGATAAAAGCCAGTGATCAATTCACCATCCTTTTCTCCAACGGGAATTTGTACTTTATTCCGATAGCGCCACGGTTCCTCCATTCCCAGTGTGGGTTCAACGTCAACATTTTTGATATGAGCAATTTTTCGCAGAGTATTTTCAACTTGATTTCGTTTCATTTCCAATTGCATTGAGTAACTCATATGTTGAAGCTGACATCCTCCACATTGGAAATAGACATTACATGGTGGATCCACCCGATCTGGACTAGCTTTTATTAATTCAAGCCGTTTACCAATTGCAAAATTCTTCTTCACTTTAATGACTTTAATCTTAGCCGTTTCGCCTGGTAAAATATTCGGAACAAAAACAGGATAACCCGCTATTTTGCCAACACCATTGCCTTCATGCGTCATGTCTTCAAATGATAGCTTAAGTTTTTGATTTTTTTGTACGGGTGTTTGCTGTTTAGTCATTGAATTGACTCCTTTTCTAAAATAGGATAATCCTGTTCATCCATGATAAGACTTTTTTCATCGGATAGCTATCCATCATTCGACTTTATTTCCCGGGAAATACGAATAATATCGTAAATTTTCTCTTCCGGCACCTTAAAAAGGCTCTTGAATTTAATCGAGAGCCTTGTCTTTCACTGTTACATTTTCATTCGTCGTTATTTTAGGCTGCTCTTGAATCGGCAAAAAGTATTCGATGTGCTGTTTTAAATTCGAGAATTTCCCTGGTAAATTACCACCGTATTCACCATCAACATTAAGCTGCATTCTTTCTTCAGTGTGAACACTAATGTTTTTAGCTTGAACGTAAAAGACGTTCGGATCATCAAAGTGAGCGCCTCTTGTTGCAGAAGTAACCACACGAATAAATTCAGCTATATTACATTTTTTTAAAACAAGTAAATCAAAGAGACCATCATTCATATTCGCTTCTGGGGCTAATTTTTCAAAACCACCAACCGAATTTGTATTTGCGACTAAGAAGAGCATAATTTCATCTTGAAAAATCTGCCCATCATATTCAATTCGAGTATAAATCGGTCGTAATCTCGGAAGCAGCTCAGCTCCTTTAATAAAATATGCGAGTTGCCCAATTAAGGTTTTTAGCTTACTTGGTACTTCATAAGAGACTTCGGTAAGTTTGCCTCCACCAGCTATATTAACAAAATAATGTTCATTGACCTTTCCGATATCAAGTTTTTTTGTATGTCCAGATAGGATCACATCGACAGCTTTGTCGATTGTTTTTGGAAGGCTAAGTGCTCGAGCAAAGTCATTTGTTGTCCCAGCAGGGATAATACCTAAGCGAGGGCGATGAATGGCTTCGGCTAGTCCCGTAACAACCTCATTAATTGTCCCATCCCCACCGACGGCAACCACCGTATCAAACCGATGAGCAACGGCTAGCCTCGCTGCTTCAATCGCATCACCAGCAGCTGTTGTTTCATGGGCTGATGTTTCATATCCAGCTCGTTCAAACTTTACTAAAACGTCAGGAAGTTTATTTCTGAAAGATTCCCTCCCTGATGTTGGGTTATAAATAATTCGTGCCCGTTTCATGACGATCCTCCGATCCACATACTGTTTTACCTGTTCTCATCATACCATCTTCGAAAAAAAAAGACTATCAATATGTTATGTATTGATAGCCTCTCTTATGACTTTAGCGTTTTTCCATTTCAGCTAAAATAATTTTGTTAACCATTGGCGGATTGGCTTGTCCCTTTGTTTCTTTCATGACTTGACCAACTAAGAAACCAAGTGCTCGATCTTTTCCATTCTTGAAGTCTTCAATTGATTGTTGATTATTATCAAGAATAGTTGTAATAATTTCAGTTAGTTGCCCTTCATCTGAAATTTGGACTAGACCTTTTTCCTTGATGATTTTTTCTGGATCGCCACCTTTTTCAACGAGCTCAGCAAAGACTTTCTTCGCCATTTTCGATGAAATCGTTCCATCATCAATCAGTGTAATCATTTTTGCTAATCCTTCGGGTGTTAATGGTAGCTCTGAGAGTTCTTTCTGTTGTTTATTCATATAGGCTGAGACTTCACCCATTAACCAGTTAGAGGCTTGTTTAATATCAGCACCTGCTGCAATTGTTGCTTCGAAGAAATCTGATATCTCAACTGCATTGGTGAGTACCATTGCATCATAAGCTGGTAATTTATATTCTTCAATATAACGTGCCTTTCTTGCATCTGGAAGCTCTGGAATTTCAGCGCGAATACGCTCTTTCCAATCCTCATCAATATACAACGGCATGAGGTCTGGTTCAGGGAAATAACGATAATCGTCGGCCCCTTCTTTGACACGCATCAAAATAGTTTCTTTAGTTTGCTCATCATAACGACGTGTTTCTTGCAAAATTACGCCACCTGATAATAAAACTTCACGCTGACGTTTTTCTTCAAATTCAATCCCCTTTTGGACAAAGGAAAATGAGTTTAAGTTTTTTAATTCTGTTTTTGTCCCAAACTCTTCCTGACCAATTGGACGGAGTGAAACATTGGCATCACATCGCAATGAGCCCTCTTCCATCTTACAATCTGAAACACCGGTATATTTAATAATGTTTTTCAATTTTTCAAGATAAGCATAGGCTTCCTCTGGTGAACGCATATCAGCTTCAGAAACAATTTCAACAAGTGGTGTACCCGCTCGGTTATAATCGACTAATGAATATCCATCATCACTGTGGATCAGTTTTCCCGCATCTTCTTCTATATGTAGGCGGTTGATCCGAATACGTTTGGTCTTTCCATCTACCTCGATATCAATCCAACCATTTTCACCAATGGGTTGATCAAATTGTGAAATTTGATAGGCCTTTGGATTATCAGGATAAAAGTAATTTTTACGATCGAATTTTGTCTCAGTCGCAATCTCACAGTTCAGTGCCATTGCTGCTTTCATCGCATAATTTACTGCTTTTTCATTCAGAACAGGTAAAACACCTGGGTAAGCTAAATCAATTGGATTAACATTTTCATTTGGTTTTGCTCCAAAATGGTTCGGACTCGGGCTAAAAATCTTTGAGTCTGTTTTTAATTCAACATGGACTTCAAGACCAATAACTGTTTCAAAATTCATTTACTTCACACCTCCCAAGTTCGGACGTTGCTTATGGTGATCTGTTGCTTGTTCAAAAGCATAAGCTGTCCGATAAATCGTTGATTCATCAAAGTAATTCCCAATAATTTGCAAGCCGAAGGGTAAGCCTGTTTCTTTTGAAAAACCAGATGGGATTGAAATAGCAGGTATACCCGCTAAATTAACTGGAAGTGTCAGCAGATCATTGAGATACATTGTCATCGAATCGTCTTCTTCCGTATGCTCTCCGACTTTAAAAGCCGTTGTCGGTGTTGTTGGACCGATAATAACATCATACTCTGCAAAAACTTGCTCAAACTCTTCTTTAATTAATGTTCGAGCTTGGAGTGCTTTTTTATAAAAGTCTTCATAGTATTCTGAACTTAATGCGATTGTACCAAATAAAATGCGACGTTTAACTTCATCACCAAAGCCTTCACTACGCGATTGTTTAAAGAGGTCAATCATATTATCGGCATTTTCTGAATGACGTCCGTAACGGATACCGTCAAAACGGGCTAGGTTGGCTGATGCTTCTGCTGAAGAAATCAGATAATAAGCAGCTACCGCATATTTCGAATGGGGTAATGAAACCTCTTCCCAAGTTGCGCCAAGGGCTTCATAAGTTTTTAAAGCATCCAGAACAGATGACCGAACTTCATCATTGATGCCTTCTGCAAGGTATTCTTTCGGAACAGCAATCTTAAGTCCTTTTACACCTTTTTTCAATTGATCCTGATAATTCGGTACTTCAATATTGGCTGTTGTTGAATCCATTGGATCGTGTCCAGCAATAGCTTGCAGTAAATGGGCATTATCTTCAACCGTTTTTGTCATCGTTCCAATTTGATCTAAAGAGGAAGAAAAGGCAACAAGTCCAAAACGGGAAACTAAACCATAGGTAGGTTTCATCCCAACAACACCACAGTAAGACGCGGGACCACGAACGGATCCTCCTGTGTCAGATCCTAATGAGAAAAAGACTTCACGAGCAGCGACAGCTGCTGCTGAGCCTCCACTTGAACCCCCTGGGACATAATCAGTATTCCATGGATTTCGTGTCACAAAATAAGTCGATTTCTCGGTTGATGAACCCATCGCAAATTCATCCATATTTAATTTACCAATTGTGATCGTTTTTTCCTGTGCTAATTTTTCAATCGCCGTTGCATCATATAACGGATGATTAAAATTATCTAACATCATACTTGCACAAGTTGTCCGTAAATCTTTTGTTACAATATTATCTTTAATTCCAATTGGAATTCCAAATAACGGGTTATTCACTTGATTAACTTCTTGATCGAGTTGTTTCGCTTGTTCAAGAGCTTGTCCTTGATTTAGGGTGATGAAAGCTTTGATTTCATCATCGACCCTATCAATCTGATCAAAAGAAGCCTGAACAAGATCAGTAACAGTTAATTCTTTGTTATTTAGCTTCTCTTGCAATTCTTTTAATGTATAATCAAAAATAGACATTTTTCAGCGGTCCTCCTATTCTAAAATTGATGGTACTCGGAATTGACCATCCTTTTGATTTGGTGCGTTTTTTAGTGCTTCTTCTTGACTAATCCACTGTCGCGGCTCATCTTTTCGCATCACATTATTGAAGTCGAGGACATGAGTAGTAGGTTCAACATGACTTGTATCTAAATCATTTAAAACCGTAGCATATTTCATCATTTCACTTAATTGTTTCATTCGTACTTCTATTTCTTCTTCTGTGATGGCTAATCTAGCTACATCGGCAATTTTTTTAACTTGTTCCTTTGAAATATCAGGCATTTCCTTCACCTCCACAAGATTTTATAACGTTTTAAGCATATTAATGATCATAGCAAACAGTAAGCCGATTACGCAACTATTCATTTGCTATTTTTTGAAAATAATAACTAGCTTTTCCCCTTATTTATCTCATCTCTATATAACTATATATGAACTTTTCTACACTAGGAAACTAACGCTGGTAAATATGCACAAAAGGTTCTTCATTCCCTGACTCTCTAACAATAAGGCTTTCTTGTCTATCATTTGATTTGATATTGACTTCAATATCAAAGTGAGGTTGGAAGCTATCCATAATTAATCCATAGACATATTGAGTGAAGCCAGTAACTTCTGCTTGACCGTAAAATTCAATCGGAATATCAAGAATTAGACGGCGAATTTCCCCATCTTGATAAAAACCTTCGCCAATGACACCAACATAGTTTGGAAAATAACTTGCAATTTCCGACTTAAATTCATCGACTGTTGACGACAAATTCGGATCAATATCCTGAGCCTCACTAGAAGGGAAAAGAACATAAGACTCATCGATTGATTCCCAGCTATCAACATTCTCACTTCCACCTTGAATCGTTGTTTTGGCGACAAAACTTCCTGGAACAAGGCCATCACGAGGAGCCTCACGATAGATTCCTACCATAATTGGAATTTCTGCCAGACCATCTTTAGCTCTAAGTCGACTAACGACTTCTTCTGTTATGTCAGCTGCCTCGGCTAACATCTCATTTTGACCAATGTCTTCATAATAAAACGGACCGCCGACTTCGGTTTGAAAACGATAGTTAGATTTCATCGCTATCCCTAGAGAGATTCCAGCCAATTGAACAGAATTATCATCCGTTCGAATCAAATAGTTTTGTTCCAATATATGAGATAGGTACTTTGGATTTTCCCGTTCCATTTCAATTTTATCATCAGTCGATGTATCATCATCAATATCAACTGATGGATTTAATCCTTGTTCAGTCGAGTCAGACTCCCGTTCTAACCAACTTAATAATTCATTGTAATCAATTTTTTGCCCTTCTTGGAAAAAGTAAGATTCCGGGTCAAAGACTGTCGTTGAATGACGACGCAGATCATCTTCTAGAGCGGTAATATCTAATCTATTGGAAACCTGATTTGTTGTTACTCCCCTTGATTGACTCAATCGATACGGTAAAAGAACCTGATATTCAGCTTCTGAGACACTATAATTAGGGATGATAGCTGTCTCCTGATCAACATCTTCTGGTAATGTTTCATCGATGACTTCTTCTTGATCATTACTACTAAAGTCAGGTGCACAACCAGCAAGCAAAACTACCCATAAAACCACGCTTACCACGTACAAACGCTTCATTGAATTCCCCCTCCTATTCTTACTCTATTTTTTCAACAAACTGTTGTTCATTCCAAATGTCAATTCCAAGCTGTTCTGCTTTTGATAATTTCGAACCTGCCTCTTCACCAGCAATAAGTAAATCTGTCTTCTTACTCACACTTCCAGTTACTTTTCCACCCATGTCTTCGATCTTACCTTTGGCCTCATCTCGAGTTAATTGTTTAAGTTTACCTGTTAAAACAATTGTTTTATCTTGGAACACAGCGTTTATCTTTTCACTTGTTGGTTTAACACCAAGATAGCTTGTATTAACACCCAATTGTTTCAGCTTTTCAAGCATTAAGGCAACTTTTTCATTGGAAAAATACCGAACAATCGAGTCTGCCATTTTTTCACCAATTTCATCGATAGCGATAAGCTCTTCATATGAAGCTTGTTGGATCTTTTCAATCTCCCCAAAAGCTATCGCTAAAAGTTTCGCTGCCGTAACACCAACAAAGCGAATCCCTAAACCAAAAAGCAATCGTTCAAGTGAATTTGACTTTGAAGCTTCAATCGCTCGCAGCAAATTATCGACTGATTTAGCTCCCATTCGTTCAAGCTCTAATAATTTCTCTCGTTCCAACTGATATAGATCTGTTACCTGATGAACGAGTTTATAAGTATATAGTTGTTCAACTATCTTTTCCCCTAAGCCATCAATATTCATGGCATTACGTGAAGCAAAGTGAATCAATCCTTCTTTTAATTGAGCAGGGCAATTCGGATTCATGCAGCGCAAGGCTACTTCTCCCTCAAGCCTTTCTAATTCTGCTCCACATGATGGGCAATGATCTGGCATTTTAAATGGCCTCACCGTCTCGTCCCTTTGCTCTCGAATCACACGGACGACTTCTGGAATAATATCGCCTGCCTTTTTAATAACCACAGCATCATTTAATTGAATATCTTTTTCTTGAATGTAGTCTTCATTATGAAGTGAAGCACGTTGTACCGTTGTTCCTGCCACTTGAACGGGTTCAAGTAGTGCAGTGGGGGTAACAACTCCTGTCCGCCCTACACTAAGGATGACATCAATTAATTTCGTTACTGCCTCTTCAGCAGGAAACTTGTAGGCAATCGCCCAACGTGGGCTTTTAGCTGTTGTCTTTAAAATATCATGGTAATCGAGACGATCAACTTTAATCACAATTCCATCAATATCATAAGATAGATCATTTCGTTTATCAATCCATGCTTCTACATATTCAATAACTTGATTGATGCCTTGACATTTTTTCCATTCTTGATTAATTTTAAAGCCTAATTTATTTAAATAGGTTAATCGTTCACTATGTGTAGCAATCGTACCCGCTTGCCACTCTCCAACAGCATACAGAAAAATATCTAAATGTCTTTCGGCAGCAATTTTTGGATTTAGTTGGCGCAATGAACCAGCTGCTGCATTTCTCGGATTGGCAAACAACTCTAGCCCTTGTTCTTCACGTTCCTTATTCATGCGAATGAAGGATTTTTTTGGCATAAAGGCTTCACCACGAACCTCAATTGTGTTTGTTTCATCAATTTTTAATGGAATGCTTCGAATGGTTCTTAAATTTTGACTGATATCCTCACCGATAGAGCCATCGCCGCGGGTTGCACCTTGTTGAAAAAGTCCATCCTGATAACGAAGTGAAACAGCTAATCCATCAATTTTTAATTCACAAACATAATCAACCGTTTCGAGTGCTAATCCATCACGAACGCGTCGGTCAAATTCACGTAAATCTTGTTCATTAAATGCATTAGCCAAGCTCAACATAGGTATGTTATGCTCTACTTTTACAAATCCTTCAAGCGGCTGTCCACCAATTCTTTGACTCGGCGAATCGGGTGTAATAAGTTCTGGATGCTGCGCTTCAAGATCGATTAATTCTTGCATTAATCGATCATATTCCGCATCTGGGACAGTTGGATTATCTAACACATAGTATTGATAACCATATTGATGCAATAAGTGACGCAAATCAGTTATTTTTTTCTCTAAAGATGCCAAAGCCATCACCTCTCTTCATTATCCTTTCGTGATCGGTGCAAATTTTGCTAATAAGCGTTTCACACCTGTCGGAGCAGGAAAAGCAACATCTAACTCCATCGAATCACCTGTACCTGTCACCCTTACAATTGTGCCAAGTCCCCATTTTTTATGTTGCGCTTTATCGCCAACTTGCCAAGCTTCCTTTTCTCCACCAGTCGTTGTCTTTTGGGCTGATCGTTTAGCCGGCTGTTTTTTTTGTTGAACCGAATCGTGTGATAAAGTTTGTCTCTGGTTAGAGAGACCAAAAGGTAAATCATCCTTCTGTTCTGCAAATCCTGTTAGTAAATCTATCGGAATTTCACGAATAAATCGACTCATACTGTTCATATTTGTACGTCCATAAAGTGTTCGCATTTTCGCATGGGTAAGATGCAAAATTTTTTCAGCTCTTGTCATCCCGACATAGGCTAACCGGCGTTCTTCAGACATTTCCTCATCATCCATTAATGAACGACTATGCGGGAAAACATTTTCCTCCATCCCAACTAGAAAAACAACTGGGAACTCTAAGCCTTTAGCAGCATGTAATGTCATCATCGTTACTTTATTATCGGCAAAAGGATCATCATCCATACGATCAATATCTGCAATAAGTGCTAAATCAGTTAAGAAAGCAACTAAGGTTTTATCTTCACTTTCCTGCTCGAAGTTCTGAGTAACGGTTTTAAATTCGTTCAAGTTTTCTAATCGAGTTTGTGCTTCAATCGTTCGATCATTACTCAGCATTTCCAAATAACCTGTTTTTTCTAAAACTTCTTCAACCATGTCTGTTGCTGTTAGAAATTCCTGCTGCTGAACCCAATTCTTAATCATTTGACCAAATTTCGCTAACGATTGGGTCGCACGGGTACTTAAACCAACAAAATCAATCTCTTGGGTCGCTGTATAAAGCGAGATATCGTGATTGGCTGCATAATGTTCAAGTTTTTCTAGCGATGCTCTGCCAATACCACGCTTGGGCTCATTAACAACTCGAGCAAAGCTTAAATCGTCGTTTGGATTTGAAATTAAACGAAGATAGGCAAGCATATCTTTTATTTCTTTTCGATCGTAGAATTTGGTTCCACCAACCATTTGATAAGGGATATTTGCTTTAACAAACGTTTCTTCAATTGCCCTTGATTGAGCATTTGTTCGATATAAAACAGCTACATCACGATAGTTAAAGGCATGTGATTGAATGTAATCTTCTATTTGATTCGCTACATAAATTCCCTCGTAGCGTTCTGTTGCTGCCTCATAATAATTTAGTTTCGAACCACTGTCATTATCGGTCCAAAGTTTTTTCGCTTTACGATCGGAGTTATTTTTTATCACTGCATTGGCTGCATCCAGAATGGATTGGGTTGACCGATAATTTTGCTCTAGCAGGACGATCTCAGCATTTGGATAATCCTTTTCAAATGACAATATATTCTTAATATCTGCCCCACGCCAACGGTAAATTGATTGGTCAGAATCACCAACCACACAAAGGTTTTGATATTTTTCAGCTAGTTTTTTGACTAAATAGTATTGCGCATAGTTCGTATCTTGATATTCATCAACATGAATATATTGAAAACGTCGCTGATAATATTCAAGTGCTTCTGGAACTCGATCAAATAAATGAATGGTCTGCATAATTAAATCATCAAAATCAAGTGATTGATTTTTGATTAGTGTTTTTTGATAACTTTGATAAACATCAGCAATAACTTTTTGATAATAATCTCCTGCACTTGCCTGAAATTGATCAGGTGTTTGGACATTGTTTTTTGCTGAACTAATTCCTGCAAGTATCGCTCTGGGTTCAAATTTTTTCGGGTCGATATTTTTTTCCTTTATAATATTCTTAATGACCGTTAATTGATCACCGCTATCCAAAATCGTAAAGCTGCGGCTTAAACCAATTCGGTCCGCATCTCGACGTAACATCCGAACACACATCGAGTGAAAGGTTGACACCCACATATAATCGGCCTCTGGTCCCACAAGCTGACTGACTCTGTCCTTCATTTCTCGAGCCGCTTTATTTGTGAAGGTAATAGCCAAAACGTTTCTTGGTGAAATTTGTTTTTCATCTAATAAATAGGCAATCCGGTGTGTTAACACACGTGTTTTTCCACTTCCGGCGCCTGCCATAATTAAAAGCGGACCCTCTGTCTTTTGAACCGCTTCTCTTTGCTTATCATTTAATCCATCAAGTAAATGTTTAATGGGTTGACTCACAATGACACCGCCTTTATTAATCTTTTGTTACCTTAGCTGTTTCGATTGCTTGATCGAAATTATCATACAAGCTGTTACCAACAACGATTGTGTCAGCAAATTCAGCCATTTCTCGAGCTTGATCCAGAGTGGTAATTCCACCGCCATAAACAAGCTGAGTCTCCTTCAATTCTTGTTTGACACTTTTGACAAGATTAGGATCTCCATATGTACCACTATATTCTAAATAGAGGATTGGCAGCCTCAACATATGCTCAGCTATTTGCGCATAAGCAATAACATCATCTGCATCAGGCAGTCGACAATCTGTAAGCTGATATGCCTTTGCCTCTGGATTTAAAATCAAATAACCCTCAGTAGCAACGTCAGACCAATCGATCATCTGACCATACTCTTTAACTGCTTGATGTTGAATGTCGATCATCCATTTCTTATCTTGACTATTTAGCACAATCGGAATATGGTAAAGATCGAACCCAGGTGTAATCGCATCAAGGGTTGACACCTCTAGAACACAAGGAACCGTATATCGGCGGATATGACTCATTAAATCAAGTACACTATCTAATGTGATATTATCTGTCCCGCCAACAATGACTGCATCTGTACCTGATTGGCAGATTTGGTCTAATTGTTGATCAGTTAATGATTTAGCTGGATCTAATTTAAATACATGCTTCCATGTCTTTCGATTATACAACATGAAGCCTCCTAACTCTTCTTTTCTTCTCTTTATGCTTAGAAAATACACATGCGTTTCACCTTTATTCACACACCCATGTGCTAGCATAGACGTTGTTATAGGTCGTGAGAATCTTAGGCAAAGGTCCTTTGCATGCGTTCATTTTTCTAATTCACTTATCCAATAAAAGCTTTCTTAAAGTATAACAAAAACATAGCCGATACGGGAAATAATTTATGAACTCTTGACGAATCTAGTCGAAATACTTTTGAAAGTAGATGGATCTATCCTATTTTGCTGTTAGTACAATAATAGAAGTGAAAAGCGGGGAGCATTATGATGAAGTTAATTGTATTTCACACCACTTAGGAACATATCAACAGAGTTGAAAGTATACTGCATGACTTGGGAGTAAAGAAACTTGCCTTCCTTTATCAGAAAGGCAAGTTTTCCTCAACTTATTTTAAATCTGCTGGAAAAACTAAACCAACTGATTTTCTAGCTTGATCGAGAACTTTGATTGTGTTTAAAGAAGTCTCAAACGAATTAACAGGACTCTCACGTAAACCATCATATAATAAATTCATAAAGTGCTCAATTTCATAGTACATCGTATTATCCTTTTGTTCGACTGAAATATCTGTGATTGTTCCATCTTTATCAATGCGTGTTAGCTGTCGCATATCACTTAATTTATTAATCACAATTGAACCATTTTCACCTTGTACTTCTGAAGGAATATGTGAATCTGTAATTTTTGAAAATATTAGATCAGCCATTAACGCTGGATATTTAATAGACATCGTTCCAAGTCCATCGACACCTGAATCAAGCATAATCACATTTGCCGTTACTGTTTCTGGCATACCAAAGAGAGCAACCAGTGGATAAGCCGTATAGATACCAATATCCATTAACGCTCCATTAGACAGCTCTGGTTTAAAGGCATTGAGAACCTCACCTTCTTTATAACGATCATAACGAGAAGAGTATTTGCAAAAATTACCGATGAAACGACGGACAGGAGCTATTTTCTCAATTTGCTCTTGCAAAACTTTAAAATTCGGCAAATGCGTTGTTTTCATCCCTTCCATTAATAGAACATTATTCGTTTGAGCAACCTCAATCATTCGTTCAGCCTCCTGCTGATTAGAAGCAAATGGTTTTTCAACAAAGACATGTTTGCCTTGTTTCATACAGAGGATTGCTTGCTCACAATGAAGAGCTGTTGGACTAGCGATATAAACAGCATCCATCTCTTCACTCTTAGCAAACTCAATTAAATCAGTATAAGTATGCTCCACTTGATACTTAGCCGCAAATTCTTTCGCCTTCTCTTCTGTTCGAGAATAAATAGTCGTTAATTTAAAATGATCAATCGTCAAACCTGCCTGTAGAAAATGATCGGTAATCCGATTTGTTCCAATCACGCCAAAACGAACCATATTAGTTTCCTCCCTCTTAATCTTCTTTCAATCGATCTAGAATAATTTGATAACCACCACTACCATAAGTTAAGCACCGTTTCACACGAGAAATCGTTGTTGTTGATGCATTAGATTTTTCTGCAATGGTCTGATAGGTCTCCCCTTCGTCAAGCATCTTAGCAACAGCTAAGCGTTGGGTTAAAGATTGGATTTCATTCATTGTTGCAAGATCATCAAAGAAGCGATAACATTCTTCACGATTTTCCAACGATAAAATAGCATCAAATAATTGGTCAAGCTGTTCCCCGCGTAATTTATCAATTTGCACCTCAATTAACCTCCTATTCTATTTCGTCCACACCTGCTAACCCGGGACTAGTCGGAATAACATTAATCCACGTTTTCCCCGGGACGAGATCAACAGGATCACCATCTTGAACAGGCACAATATGACCATCAATATTTTGCCATTGAATTTTTTGGATTAAGCCTTTTTGTAGCAAGTACGCATTGCCACCTGAAGTAAAATCAATTTCCCGTCTCCCTTGCTCATCAATAACTTGATGGGCTGTTTCCATAATGAAAACATTGTTTAACTGGATAGGAGCTTGATCATTTAAGTCAACCGTTTGTTGATCACCATTATAGCGTAGATAAGCATCAGCTGTTTGATCATATTGATAACGAACCGTCTCTTGTCCATAACTTAGTGATACTTCTGATACGCTTTCTCCAGTTAAGTCATCTAACTGATCTTGTTCCAAAAAGGATAATGGCTTATGTTCTACTTCCATTTCATACCCTTGATTTCTTGCGACCTCTTCAACTGCAGTAAAATTCAAATAGGAATTATGCGGAGCAACACGAGAAGAATCCCGATTAAAGAGATGACCATCATTGTCAAAATAGGACCCATTTAAATGATCGGCTGCACCTCCTCTAAGCATATCCTCAATATGATCGGCAGCTCCATGATAAACATATAAGGCATTGTAAGCATTAGCTAAGTTAAAGTAATAAGGTCTTGCACTTCTTACAGGGCCAACCACTTCTGGCTTTTCACTCTGAAACATAGCTAAAAAACGCGTCGTTTGCCCCTCTGCTAAAATCTCAAAAACAATGTCTGCCTGAGATAAGCCACTTTGTGGTCGGGCAGCTGGGTGATTATTGACCATCACACTAACAATGCGATTAGTACTCGGCTCGGCTGTTCTTATCCCCGTTAAAGGAAAAGTAAATTCTGGTTCAATCGTGTCTAGTTCTTCTTGTTCAAATTCTTTTTTCTCTAAATCCTGACTATTTTTTTCAAAATTATTAGAACAGCCTGCAACCATTAAGATAAATAAAACTAATCCAATCAATGATTTATATTTCATTGTTTTATCACCCTTTACTACTCTAGTCTATTAACATCTTACTATGATGAATTATATCAAAGATCTAGCAGAATCGCTCTAACTTTTAGCTAAATAATTTAAATACTTGGCAAATCAGGAGAAAAATATTTTATACTAAAACGATCAAAAGCATTCCATTCTATCGATGATTGGATGAGTAAAGTGAACACTCTACTTTTAAACGGATGTGATAAGTTCTTCATTCCCATCAAAGACATTCACTAGCATTTATCTTCTACTAACGGATAAAGGAAAAAAGAAGCTGTCTTTTTCAACAGCTTCCTCACTAAAACTTACTTAGCTCTTACTTAGCGGATTGTTTCTTTCTATTTATCAAAAATACGATCAGCCCGCCTACTATTAATAGCATAAACCCTATGCCTAACCAGTTATAGATTGATGTTGCTGTAGCTGGTAATGAGTCACCATCAGCTGATGAATCTTCTGGATCTGATGGGGCTGGATCTTTTGGCTTCTCTGGATCTAAGCCATCAGATTGCACAGCTTCAAGATCTTCTAGCGCTTGTTCTAAAGTTGCAAATGCCATATCTACATCGGATTGGGTTGCTTCTTCATTGGCTAAAATAGCTTTTGCTGCTCTAAGTGCTTCGACTAAATTAGCATAGCTTTCCGTTGTATAATCAGCTGCATTTAAAGCTTCAGCTTCTGCTACTAGCTCTGCCAAATCAGATTTTTCTGTTTCCTCTGGTATCGGACTTGGTTTCTTTTCTTCTAGCTGATCAATTGCTGATTGTAAATTTGCTTCAGCAGCATCTACTTCGGCTTGAGTTGCCTCTTCATCTGCTAAAACAGCTTGTGCTGTTTCTAAAGCTGCTTTTAAATTTGCGTAGCTTTCATCTGTATAGACATTAGCATCATAGTCTGCTGCATCGGTAACAAGTTGTTCCAGTTTTTCCTTAACTACTTTTTCTATTTTAATGTCTTCAAGTTGTTCGATAGCATCTAACAAGAGGTCCTCGACCAAGTCAACAAATTCTTGAGTTACCTCTTCATCTTCAGTTGCCAGTATAGCTTCAGCAAAATTCAAAATTTGAATGAAGTAATCCCAAGTTTCAGGTGTATAATCGGCTTCATCCATCTCTTTTGCATCTGCTACAAGAGTTGCTAAGTTTTCTTTATCAACTACTTCAGGTTCGACTGGCTTTAACTGTTCTACTGCATCTTGTAAAGCAACTATCGCTTCATCTACCTCTGTTTGAGTAGCTGTTTCATCTGCTATTACTGCTTCGGCATGACTCAAAGCGTCAGCAAATACTTCCCAGCTCTCTTCTGTATAGTCTGCTTCCAACTTATCTACTTGTAGGGCAACAAGGGTCTCTAATTCTGATTTATCAACCTCTTCTGCTTCAAGCAGCTCTAATTGTTCAACAGCTTCTTGTAATGCGATTACCGCTTCATCTACTTCTTCCTGAGTGACTTCCTCATCTGTCAAAACGGCTTCAGCACTATTCAAAACTTCAACAAATACTTCCCAGCTTTCTGATGTATAATCTTCCGCTTGTTTGTCAGCATGTGCTTCAACAAGTGCGGCCAACACTCTTTTATCAATTTCAACTTCTGCAATTTCCTCTAACTCAGATATACTTGCTTGCAAGGTCACTATTGCTATATTTACCTCTGCTTGAGTTACAGCAGGATCGTCAAATACGTTTTTAGCCGTTTCTAACCTTTCACTGAAGTTTTGCCAAGTTTCAGGTGTATAATCGGCTTCATTTAACGCTTCTGCTTCTGCAATAAGATTTTCTAAATCAGATTTATCGACTTCATCAGGTTCCTCAGAGTCGTCAGCATGCAACGCTGTAAATTCAACTTCTGCAACAGATAACATTCTAGGACTATTATGCGATTCTAGAAACTCAATCGTTACATCAGTAAACCTCGTCCCTTCTGGAACATCTAAGTCGGCAAAATCATATATTACTGATTCTGCATCTTTTTCAACATCCTTATCCCCTAAATCATAAGCATTTCCAGCTTGATCATAAGCCGTAGCCGTAAGTTTCTTTATCAAACCATTTGAACCGACAGTACGGTTAAATACTTCAAATTTAAGCAGCTGCTGTGGCTGATTAAATGTAAAATCAACCTCTAACGGAAGTTCAGCGTATTCTTCCTGATCCTCATCGAAAATCCAGATTAATTCTGCTAACGTATTGAGATCGCCATCAATGAGTCTGTCAAAAGCTGCCTCTCCGTCTTGCATTTTATCTCCATCACCAGTAACAGTCATATCCTCATTTGTTAAGATAACTTCATGTGGTTCTTCTGGATCTGGGTCTGGATCACCAGGAACCATTGTCTCTTCATCAAGGACATCAAAACTTGTATTGACTAATAATAGTCGTGATGCTGGAACATCAAACGTAAGATCTTCATTAGCTCTTAGGGTAACTGTAGCTAATGTTCCTGACCCTTCTAATGTGTCCTGCGTTCCTTTATTAGAAAAAGCGACAAAGACACGGTTGGGTGCATCACTTCCTCCATCCACACGTTGAGAGTAATTTAACATGTGTTCCGTTAATTCAGTTGGTGAAGTCTCAACATATGAAAATCTTGAATCCTGGACGAATTCCGCATTAAAGGCATTGATATCTTGGAGACCTTCGCCAATTATCTCGACTGTAAATTCTTCTCCTGCTTGCACTTCTTCTTGCTCAGGGACTATTTTCAACTCCCCTTGTATGTCTCTACCTGTAGCCTCTAACGGGTTTTCTCCTAATTGTCCAGCTACATACATAAGATCATAGGCATCAATCACACCATTATAATTAATATCGACTCTCGATACTTGATCCCATGTATTTGTTTGATCAAAGCCCATATAGCTTGCAAAGAAATTCAAATCCTCTTCATCGATGACACCATCAGGAATATTTTCTCCTACCACAAATCCATTTGTACCATCAATTTTGTACGGTCTGAACTCTGCAGCACTACCAAATCCACCTACAGCGTTCGTAATTGTCAGCTTAATATATCGGGCTGAAATGTTATCATCAAACTCAATTGTTTTGGTTTCTCCACTGCTTTCAAACTCGCCACCAGTGATAATATTTTGATATGTTTTGCCATCTAAGCTAACGTCTAAATTATATTCTGTAATGGTTCCATTCCCTGCATCATCTCTTGGCACATACTCAAACTTGTCTAATTCATAGCCTAACTGCATATCAATTTCAAAAGTATGTGGTAATTCATTTCCACTGTTCCAATCTGTATGCCAAGTCGTCCCTTCATCACCATCTAATGCCGCTTCTGGTCCACTTCCTGACTGGGAACTATTTGCTGTGCCTGTCATATTCTCAGGTACATTTCTAAAGCGATCAAGTTTGGTTGTTGCTGTAATTTCATCGCTCCATTCTGATGGCCCACGTGTGTTTACTGCTCTTACGCTGTAAGTATACTCAGTATCTGCTTGTACTCTCTCATCCACATAGTAAGGTGTTTGGTCATCATCCGTTGCCTTGAAGACATTTGTATAAACGACACCATCAATCATTAAATCATAAGTGACATGTTCACCATCAACTTCATCCCACTCGAGCTGTATCGCTCGATCGGTAATGTTTTCGTCTTCAGCTCTTAAACCTGTTGGTGTTGATGGTACTTCTTCGTCAATGATCTCATCTTCTTGACTATTGTCAAAACCATCTACGATTAATGACACTTCATTAGCTGTAATATTCGTTTTTTCTACTTTGACATACAATTTAGGTGCTGTCGTAATCTCAACTTCTTCAAATTCCGAACCAGGTGTAGCGTACTTATTTAAGTTGGGCTCTTCATCATAATAGAAGACGTTGTCTGAATCGTTATATTCCTCTTCAGTTGAAACTTCTGCTAAGGTAATCTCTTTGTCTCCAACCATCGCCGTTAAATTTTCCGGTTCTTGGCGTGTGTTGACGATGAATTCTGTCCCTTTATCGGTAACCATTCCTTGATAACCTTGACCTTCTGCTGTTCCAACCGTTATAGTAACCGTCTCATCATCGGTCACTTCGGAAGTAATATGTGTTCTTAAGTTTTTATCATCTTGATAGTCAAGTGTTTTACCATCATCTTCATATAAAGTGAATTCTGAATGACCTGATGGATAAATATCAAAAATTCTATTTTCAGAACCATCTAGATGATTAATGGAGTTATTTTCCGGTGCCATCGGAATAATCGCTCCATCTTTAACAAATACAGGTGTTTTCCATAAAGGAGCATCAACGTTATTAACGACCGATCCACCTTGATATTGTTCACCCGTAAAATAATCGATCCAAGTTTGCTCTTCATCAGGGAGATAAATGCCATTTCTAACTCCTGCTTGATGATCAGCTTCATTATAAATTGGAGCGACTAGTAGACTTGGTCCCCACATATATTGGTATTGAGTTTGGGTACCATACGTATAGGGGTCCTCAGGAAATTCTAACATCATTCCTCTAACCATTGGCATAGATGTTGAGGTTGATTCTTCCGCAATCGTATAGTTATATGGCATCATTTCTGTTTTTAATTTTAAATACATCCGATTAATCGATGCATAAGGTTCCCCATAATGCCAAGGATTTTTAGCATGGTTACCAGCCCATCCGTCCATATCCATTTGGATTGGCGTAAAAGCCTTCCATTGATGATCCCTAGTCTGAATCACTGCATCCCCACCAAATATACCATCCATATCTGAACCGATATTTGGATTACCCGATAAGCCTGCACCGATATATGTTGGAATATGCATGCGAATATATTCCCAGTTTCCTCCAGACTGATCGCCAGACCATAAGCCAGCATAGCGTTGGGTACCTGCCCAACCATTAAGAGAAACGACAAACGGTCGTGCTCCTCCAGAATTTTCTACATTTGCGATACCTTCTGCTGCTAGACGTGTGGCATCTAAAGCCATTGAATAGCCAGGACCAACCCAAGCAACATCTGTTTTGATCGCTCTTACCCCTGCTTGAACTTCTCCATCAATGTCTCGGCGCAGAGGATCATCCTCTGGTAAGCTAGGATCAGGAAGAAGATTGCTTTGTGTCCATAATCCTGTCTCTACACCTTGATCAGCAGCTGCATTAGCAAATTCCTCTAAATTATCTAACCCACCATAGCCACAACCATAGCCATCATTAGGTAAAAACCATGCTAAAGGCATATCATTTTCGGCATAGGCATTTAGATAATCCATTCCATCTTCCATGAGTGTTCGGGTATCACCATGCCCATTATGAACACCATTAAAGCAATCTAAATGGCCTAAATAAAAAGCATATTCTGGCATGAGAGCCGCTTCACCCGTTAACTCAGTATACTCACTAATGATATTTGGAATCGTGTCTTCGACAAAGTAATAAGCATCAAAGCGATCTTCATTATGAGTAAAAGTAGCTGTTTTTGAAAAGTCATATACACCTGGTTGGAAAGTATGGCGCATCACACCATAGCCTTCTGTACTTAAATAGAAAGGGACAGGACTTGATGCAGCACCTGCATCCCAACCCCCACCAACTCTAATATTTATCGATCGATTTTTATGAGAGTAATAACCATTTTGTTGACCACCCCCATAAAAGTGTTCATCATCTTTTGTATCAAGCGTTTGAACGGTTCTACCCTCTCCATATTGAAGTGGCTCACTTTCACTCCAAAGCACCTTTTCCTTGTTTTTATCAAATAAGCTCATCTTTGAAGTATCTTTTTCAATTCTTAATTCTAAAGCAGCTGTAGAAATCGTGTAGAAATCAGCATCGCTTTCATCAATATCTATATCAATGACTCCGTACTCTTCTTCATATTCATCAAAGGCTTTATCAACAATTTCTGTTGTGTGTTCTTCTCGATTAGGTGTTGGAGCTTCTTGAAATTCCCCTTCAGGATCCAAATGTAATCTAAATACAGTATCTTTAAGGAAGCTAATTTTAATCCCTTCACCTGTTGATAAGTCAAGATAAACACTACTTCCATCCTGGCTAATTTCATCTATTGTGCCAATCATATCAAGTCCTTCAGCAGCAGTTGCCGTTATTTCATTGTTATTTTGTTTCTCTTCAGTAGCTAATAACGTTTGCGGAAACATCGAAAATAACAAGATTGCCGATAAAAATAAACCTGCCGATCGCTTAAACTGATGACGCCTTTTCTTACCTTTCAACATATTGCACCTCCACAAAATATCATTCAGGGTAACTATCAAAAATCTGCCTTTTGCTTTTCCTAATCATGTCAAGACTAAATCAGATAGAATCGTTGTCTCGCCTCCCTCTTGCTTCAACACACTGTTTCTTGTCTCTGCTGACATTCCCCCTTTTCTTTTTTATTTAGATCTTTATTTAAAAATATAGATCTCAATGAGGAAAACCACCTTTTTACTCTTCCGAAATACAGCGCTTACAACTAGATTTAATCAAATCGATGCTATCAAAGGTAGTCACACACGCATATCCGATAATGACCTTAAAGTAAATGTTCAAAACCCATACGTCCTAGAAAACACTACGATCTATGAAAACAATGATTGTCTATCTTGTTTATTTCGCTCGTATGAAACAAAAGGTTTACACATCTTTAAAACTACATGTAAATAAAGCAAGTACCCGTACTGAATTAGTATTTTCGTATAAAATATTCAATTGTATATATTTCAGATAGATTTTTATGCAAAATATAGTTAAATATATCTATTTTTTCAAAAATCATACTTTAGTATTGGTTATGTCGTCATAACCAGTTAGCTTATTTTTTAACTCTATCAAAAATGACGATCATTTTTAATAGAGTACTTAATAGACATTTCATTATAAGGAAACAAAGACTATCTACATTGAGGAATGATCATGATGCAAACGGAGTTTAGTGCTGGAATACTTAATCTATCAAATGAAGTTCTAATTATAAAGACAAGTGGTTATAACCACAAATAAAAGTATAATATAAACAATCGATGATGTAAAGGGTTTTTTTTACTAAAATAGTTTTTTTATAAGCAAGCTCATTTTTGATATAAAAGAGCGACTGATAAACGATAGAAAATACAGCGATGCTAAAGAGGCTGTTCAAGCAAATTAAACCAGCCTTTATCTATTATTATCACTAAATAAAAGCTGGCTTTCCTGTACCATAGAATATCTTGATTACTAAAGTGCTTTTTTCCAGGCAAACCAATTGATTACACATAGTAATAGCACATAAAGAAAAACAACATAAGGGAACAAAAAGACTAAATGATGAATAAAAGCTAAAATACCAATTACAAACATCATGACCATCATCATTCCTGCATTGGCTGATTCAATAACTGCAAAGGACTCGAGAAAAGGATAACGTCCGTTATTCATAATCCGATAGCTAATCGGTGTAAGCGCACAAGCGATCAGAAAAATAACAGGAAAATGAACCAATGCCATTGGGCCCATAAAGAATAAGTAGATAATCAGCAAGAACAACATAACCGGTGCAAGTAATTGAACTAAAAAAGCCTTTAGTGTGGCCCGGTAGAAGAGTGATTCTTCTTTAACCGGCAAGACTTGATAAATAAAGGATCCTTTCTCTTTTGCCGAATACTTCAACATATAAACCACTGTTGGAATGTTTAATAAAGCAAAATAACCATATAAGTAATTTATATTTTGATTTATTTCAAATCCATCGAATGCCATCATGACAAGCATAAAGATAGGTAAAGCAATTGAAATCCCTAATGTTGGATAGGTTTTTAGTTTAAAATCCCGCTCGCGGTTAAACATAGCCTGAGCAAAACCAAAAACCGCAAATTCCTGTTGATCATGACAAATCCATTTAGCGATCGTTTGACTAATTCGATGTTTCTTTGCTTTCTTTGCACTAGATGCATTTAACAATTTAGCTAGATTCTGCTCAAACGACGGCATCAGTTTAAAATAAACCCATAAAGAAAGGACTGGCACAACAAGTGCAAAACAAGCAGCAACCACCATCCCGAGTTGATTATTATTTAATAAAACCATTTCAAACAGGCTACCAAACCATAATGGTGGTAATAATAGGTGCCACCATTGCCAGTCAATCGAAAATGACATATCGATCAACTCAAATGATCGTCCAATGAATTGATAAACAAACACTAAAGCAATTGAGAGAAAAATCTGAACGTAATTGATGAGATTACGCAATTTTTCGCCATCAAAAAACTTTAAGATCACTATATAAAATAAGGCTGTCATAACAATGCAAAAGATACTCATTAAAATCAAACTAAGCAATAGCAATAAGGAAAATAAGATCCCATGATAAATACTTCCAACTACAAATGGAATCAACAATAAAGCACCAACCAATTGGGTCATATAAATAACAACATGGGTGAATTTTGCTAATGAAATCGTTCGTTGATCAACTGGCTTCGTATCGAGAACAACTTTATCTCTCACATCGAGCAGTACAGATGAGAAATCAGAGATCATTGATGTTGTGAGAATAAACATAATCATCGCAAAAACAATGCTAATTTGAAAATAGAAATACTCTCCTATAATTAAAAATGGAATAAGTAATAATCCGATAAAAGCATATAGCAATAAAGATTTTACAAATGGGGTCAATAAAGCATTTGGCTTTTGACGATCATTACTCATAATCGTTGGTACACGTCGTCCGTCCATCATGAGTTTAAACCCAATAATGAGTCGTAATGTTTGATAATCAACACCAAGCAATCGATATAAGCCACTAAAACAGTCGAGTATTTTTAACGTTAACGAGTTATTCATGTTGATCAGCTCCTTGAATAATTCGAACAATATCAGTAGCCGTTTGTTCGTGCTGATCAAAGCCTGTTAATTGATTAAAAATTTGTTCAAGTGTTCCTTCTTTATTTTTTGCTTTTAGTTCCATAAAACTACCATCTGCCATCACTTCGCCTTGATTAAGCAATAAAATCCGATCACTGATTTTTTCAACAACATCCATAATATGTGACGAATAAAAAATCGTTTTACCTGCTTTAGCAAGTTGATCCATCATTTCCTTAATGATCATGACACTATTTGCATCTAATCCAGCAAGTGGCTCATCAAAGAAAATCAAGTCTGGATCATGAATCAGACTAGCAATGATCAATAATTTCTGTTTCATTCCCTTAGAAAAAGTTGCAATTCTCGCATGTCTAACAGCTTTTAATTCAAATTTATCAAGTAAAGCCGTGAATTTCTGTTCGATTTGTTCCAGCCCCATACCATACATTTGACCAATAAAATGAATATACTCCGTTGCTGTTAAGTCATCATAAATTTCACCATTCTCTGGGACATAACCAATTCGTCGTTTATAATCTACAGGATGATCACGAATATTCTCACCAAAAACGATAACATCGCCTTTATAATCGCTAAGTAAACCGAGAATTATTTTGACCGTTGTACTTTTACCAGCTCCATTCGGACCGATATAGCCAATAATCTCTCCGCGTTTAATTTTTACATTGATTTGATTAAGAACTTGTTTTCCAATAAATTGAATCGATAAATCCTTTAATTCTAATATCGTTTCCTCTGACACAAACAACCCCTCCTCTACACTGTTATTTTTCAGTTTAACATATTTGCTTACCTATAAGAAAAGCTCAAGCTGCGCTTTCATCCTTTTGGACTAGTGCGTAACTTGAACTTTGCAGTGCTCAATTATCAAAAGTGATTCCGCCTAAGCTTTCGCAGCAAATAGAACCCATTTTCTTTCTATTAAATACAGGTCACAATGCTTATAAGCAATGGATAACCAATCTATTCCTGAATAAAGAAAAATTAAAATGTTACTTTTGCACCAAAATATTAAGGTTCAACTAAGATGGCTGAAGGGTGGAAGTCCATGTTTTGACATTGCAAATAGATATTTTGCTGAATCATCCCTTTATTATAAAGCTATCGTTATTAACCTGCAGGGGAGGTATGTTCCGCTTTCGGAACGAAATAGCGCTCCAAACAGATAAGAAAATCAAAGTCAACATGGGATTGAATCCCGACTCTCTCGAACACGGTCAAGGTTTAATAACTTTTTTCAGTGTGCGAAGCTTGATTACTAATATTATAATTTTGAAAATTACAATTATCTTCTATTCAATTAAAAACCCAGCAAAAATCTGCTGAAATACTTATGAGCTTCTGATGGGAGTCGCCAATTATTTAAGCCTTTTGTCTCTAAACTCTAGAGGCTTTTCGACTTTCTCGAAGTATCTTTTCTATCTTATTGGCATATTGTTTATTCTTGAACCTTTTCCAAATAAACCTTCCCAATCATTTTTAAAATGATCTAAGGTTTCTTGAGTAAGCGCATATTCAGACATTTCTTCTAACAAATGATTAGGGACAGTCACGTTATCTGCTCCTGCTAGTATTGCTTGTTCTACATGATCAACTGTTTTTAGAGAAGCTGCTGCAATTTTGCAGGAGTAATTTTCTTCATCAAATACTTTTTTTATTTTACTAATTACATCTATCCCTGAAACATTTAGCTTTTCTAATCTGCTTACATATACTGCTATATAATCAGCCCCTGATTCCGCTGCTAGAATTGCCTGATTAAGCGTAAAAATAGCTGTACATGAAATGGGAATTTCTCGCTGTTTCAACAATTTAATTGCTTTAAATCCTTCCACGCTTGCTGGGATTTTAACAAATGTATTTCCTTTAATTTCTTCTTTAATTTTTATAGCGTCATTTACTATTTCATCAGCTGTATGGCCTATTACTTGTAAAAAGAAAGAACTGTCATTCCCTATAACCTTTCGAATTAATTTTGCATTTTCAAAAAAGGATTTCTTAGCTTCTTTTAAATCTTCAACCGCATTTGTAGGATTAATTGCAAAACAGTCCACTGGAAAACTATTTTTAGCATGTTCTATTTCTTTTAAATCAAAACTGAACAAACAAAATTCCACATTTTCCCCTCCTATTCGGTAATTCCCAAAGGTTTCTGGTGGAATTCGTTTCTCTCTACCCTATAACAGTTTCTTCGTTTTGAAAAAGATCCATTGTATCAATATTTAACAGTTATCGAATATAAGTTTTTCATGTCCTTTGAGAATTACCTTTTATTCTATACAATCAGGTTAATTACTTTTCCATATTACTGATCCGACTTCCAACTCCAAATAAACCTTCCCAATCTTCTTTAAATTTAGTTAACGTTTCTTGAGTAAGAGAATGAATTGACATTTTTTCTAATAAATCTATGGTTAAGGCTAAATTATTTGCTCCTGCTAATACTGATTTTTCAATATGTTCTGTTGTCTTCAATGAAGCTGCTGCAATTTTACAAGAATAATTTTCTTCATCAAATACTTTTTTTATTTTACTAATTACATCTATTCCTGAGGCGCCTACCTTCTCTAGTCTACTTACATAAACAGCTATATAATCAGCACCTGATTCTGCTGCTAATATCGCTTGGTTCAACGTGTAAATGGCTGTGCATGAAGTTGGAATATTTAATTTAGTAAGTTCCTTTATTGCCTTAAAGCCTTCTACGCATGCCGGTATTTTAACCGTTGTATTCCCAGGGACAATTTCGATAATTTTCTTTGCATCTTCAACCATTTCCTCTGCAGTATCACCTAGAGCTTCTAAAAAAAATGGTGTATCACTACCTATGATATCTCTAATCAATAAGGCGTTTTCTAGGAAACTCCTATCGACTGTCTTTAAATAGTCAACAGCAATAGAAGGGTTCATACTCACACTATTTATTGGAAATCTTTTAAATCCCTTCTTAACCATCTCTAAATTACCAGTATCTAAACAAATATCCATGTTATCCTCCTTGATTAATTTTTATTAGTTTATATTTTTATAGTCTTACTTTTATACAAGAATGCCTATAGCTCCTAAAAGTACACCTAAAATCATAATACTGATGATTTGTTTTAATATACTTACCTGTTTACGATTCAAGTAATATAAAAGAAGTGTTGCTGCTAAAGGTAATAATTGTGGAAAAATAGAATCCAAGGTTTCTTGTAGTACAAAAGGATCTGTTCCGTCTCCTATGGAAATCGTTAATGGTGTAGCAATATGAACCGTTGAAGCAATCATTGACCCTATCACCATTAAACCTATGATAGATAAGGCTAAAGTTACTTTGTTCATTAAATCAGAACCAGAAATCTTGCTAATAATTGTACTTCCCAATTTATAGCCACGTGTCATACCTAAATATCTCAGCGTTATATTTGGGACATTATAAATTAATAGAAATAAAATAGGTCCTAAAATATTTCCAGCCATAGATAATCCTGCTGCAATACCAGTTGCAATAATCCTTAATGTTCCCGCCAGTAATGAATCTCCAATTCCTGCTAAAGGTCCCATTAAAGCAGCCTTCATAGTATTAATAGAAGATGTATCAAAATCCTCGTTATTCGCATTTTCTTCTTCCATGGATGCGGAAACACCTAATATGAAAGGATGCATCGTCGCCTGTGAATTGTAAAATTCTAAATGTCTCCGGTATGCTTCTATTCTATCCTTTTTATTACTGTATAATTTATTTATAATTGGAATTATAGAATAGCCAAATGATAAATGCTGTTGTCTTTCAAAATGCCATAAGTGTGATGTAGTAAAAGACCGCCAAAAACCTTGCTTTATTTCCTTCTTTGTCAACTTGTTATTAGAACTCATTACTATCCTCCTCCCCAATAAGTTGAGTATTTTTCGAGATAAACTCTTCAGCGAGTAATAGAATACCTATAACTACCGCTGAAAACGCAACAACCCCAACAGTGTTGACAGCTAGATATGCGGTAAGAAGAAAACCGAAGAGCATAAAAACGGCTGTCTTTTTTGAAGCAATCATTGAGATAAGTTGAGCAAAACCCAAGGCAGGTAAAATACCCGCAGCAATAATCAAACCATTTTCCATCCATGAAGGGATTAAATCAACCAAAGCAATTATGACATCATTTCCTAAATAAAATGCTATAAATACCAAAACGGCAAACGTAAAGTTGTAAAAAAAGCCACCTCCAATAAAAGACCTTTCAATACCTTTGAAATTTCCATTCTCAGCTTGCTTATCTATATATTTTGCAATCAAAGGTGTGATAATTCCATAAAATAAATTAACAAGAAACGCTGAGAGTATAGCAGTCGGCATAGCTACTGTCAGAGCAGTTTCATAGCCGTATCCTGAAGAAATAGCGACAGCAGTACCTAGGACAGATCCAACTACCATGTCTGGTGGAACAGAGGCTCCAATATAATTCATCCCTAAAAAGACTAATTCAAGTTGGAAGCCTATCATAGTTCCTGTTGCAACATCACCTAGAAATAGACCTGTTAACGGACCCAAGACAATTGCTCTACCGATCATTGGCGTTCCAAGGAAAAAGTCCATCCTACCAATAAAAACTGCTAGACCAATAAGCAAAGCTTCAATCATGTTGTTTCCTCCTTATAATTTTTCTTTTACGAGTATTTCTCTTTTATCATCTGGAACTTGTCGGATTTCAATTTGTAGCCCGGAAGTAATCATTTCTTTTAAAATTTGTTTTTCTTCATGAGTGACATGAACAGCTATTCCAAGTTCAGTTGTATTTTCCATCTTTTTAATTCCACCTAAATTTAAGCTCTTTAATCCCTTAACCTGATCGTACAGTCTCTGAGCATCTTTAATTGATTCAACTATAATGATTAGTTTATATGGATCTGTTTTCCCACTATTTAGTATGTCAGCGGCTTCATCAATACCTTTAATAACTAGCTTCATTCCCGCAGGTTTTGCTAATCGAATAGTTGCCATTCTCATTTCACTATTTGCCACTTCATCATTAGCAACAAGGATGGCATTAGCTCCTAAAGAATTACTCCAAGAAAAAGCTACTTGCCCATGTAACAGTCGATGATCTACCCTAAACAGTTTAATCATTTAAATCACCCTCAATTATTTTTATACATTTTTGAAATTGTACTTTAGTTTTTAAATCCCAAATTTCTGGGTTTTTGAAACTTTCCTGGTATAAATATTCCATAGAAAACCCACCACTATAGTTGTGATTCGAAAAAGCCTTTAAAGTATTTTCCATGCTAAGTTCTCCCTCTCCCCAAGGTAAATGACCCGTAGGGTTACCATCAACGAAATGACAATGGGCTATATCAGCTCCAAATACCTGAAACCACTCCTCAATAGACTCTTGTGCACTATTTATTGCTCCTAAATCTAATGCTAATTTTAAATTAGGACGGTTTACGCCTCCTTTTATTTGCTGAATCTTTTCAATGGTGTCTCCTACTAAAGAAGATTTATTCCAAATAGATTCTAATACCAATGTGATGTTTCTTTCTTGAGCATAATCAGATAGTTTCTTAATCATAGAAATACTTCTTTTTCTAGCTTTTGATGGATCTTCATCATAATAATTCCACCCCGGAGTTATTAAAACTAAATCTGAATTAATAGCATTTGCTAGATCAATTACTTTTTTAAAATATTGATAGGTGTATTGAATTAGATTCTCTTCTCTTGCTGCAATATTATTGGGCTTAGGATTGTTTTGTTCAGGGCATAAACATTTGACTGAAATTTTATATTTTTCCATCAATTTTTTTATTTTTTCTGATTTTTCCGAAAAAAATGCATTGATATAAAAATGTTGTGGACAGAGCCATATTTCAACATTTTCGATTTTATTTTGACTACAAGACTTAAAAAAATACTCTAAATCATAATATCTATAATGTATATTCATTCCATACAATTGATTAATACTTAACATTAAAATTCACCTTTTTCCTTTATCACTTGATCGATTAGCTCATTACACAAACAGACTCCCGATTGTGAATTTAAAATAATTTCATTTAAATTAGTTTCAAGCTCATCATCTCCTTTTAGTAATAAAAGTTGTAATACTAAAGGTAAATTCATTCCTGTAATTAAATGAAAATCATACTTATTTAGCAATTCAATAAATAAATTATTTACGCTACCTCCTAGTAAATCAGTAACTACAATTAAATTGTCATTAACATTAAAATCATTCAAAAAGTTTTGCACTTCTTCTTCAAGATCTATATTATTTGTGTAAGCAGTAATCACGTCTATATTCTTTTTTTCTCCCATTATTATTTCAACTGAATTTTTCATTCCTTCTGCTAGGGTCCCGTGTGAAGCTAACAGGATATTTATCATACTTGGCATCTCCTTTTCTTAGTCATTCTTGATATATTCATAAATGTAGGCAATTTCTGAAAGAGGCAGTTCAACATTGTAGTTTTCTATTAAATTATAAAAGCATTTTTCCACGGAGCTTATAAAATTTGCGTGTTCTTTTTCAAAGTTCTCAATTTCAGGATAAGAAGTAGCCTGACCCTTAGTAACTAATTTCTCCACTAAAAAGCAAATATGAATATTTAATCCAATTATTGTTCGATTAGTCAGTTTCTTTTTTAGGACATATTGCAAATGCATAATTGCTTTTGATACTTGTTTTAATAATTGATGAGGATTTAGAATTAACAATTTATTCATTAATGAGTCCATAGAAAAATTGATTAATAAAGCTTCTCTAAACTGTTCCATTTCTTCATCATTTAAGTACTCTTTAAAAATATTAAATATCATGTCATTTTCAGTAAAATTGATGATATCTTCGATTGCCACATTGGGAACATTATCTAGCTTCATAGTGATTGGTCTGACAAGCAATACGACTTCATATTGATCAATAAATTGATTTAAATCATAATGGTTCTTTTGAACCGTTTCATTATAGGCTAATATTTTCAATGGTATTCTTTGGGGTAAGCTATTCCTAAATAAATGACTTAATTTCTTCGCCACGTCAACATTTATATCACTTGAAAAAATAATTGCTTTTTCCTTCTTTTGTTTTTCTAAAATATGAAAATTTAAAAAATCATTTTCTTTATATTCATGTAAAATTTTCGCTGGATTATTACCTTTACAAATTTGATCACCAATATGAAGGGCCATAGGTGTTGAAACATGATTAATTATTCCCACCATAGAAGTTGTTTTTAAGTCTTTGGCAATCCTTTCTAAGGACCCCATATCTACTAAGAATAAATAACTTTCATAGTTGTTATTTTGTCTTAGAAAATCATTAAGATTGTGTGTCACCCTATCAATTGAATGATCAATGGGGACATCTATAGCCTCAAAAACTTGTAATTGTAGTATTTTATTGACAGTATCAGCAATAGAACTAGCCGTTGAATAGCCATGACATAAAATGACTGCCTTTATTTTCAAATTTTTAATATTCTCGTTATATTCAATTAAACTAGCATATACGACTAATTCATTTATAAAAAACCAATCACCTTTATAATTAATTTTCAATTGATTAATTAAATACCTAGTATAGTCGTCCGCTTTATTGTGTGATTCTGAAAAATATTTTTTAAGTATTTTTATTTGCTCACTGTTTCTATCTTCCCATTCTTGAAAGAAATAGGAATATTGGTTTTGGATAATTATTACTCGGGCTAGAATATATGCAAAATTAATTGGCGTTTTTACGTAATACTTTTCAGTAAAAATAGATAATATATTTTGTATCCCTTGTTCTATTATTCTTGTTTCCTCATTAGGATACATTTCTTCAAAGATTAAAAAGTCTGAGTACTCATTTAAGTAAGCGCTATTATAATTAATTAAATATTCATATTCATAATAAGAAGTATGATTTAAAATATCATCAAGGATTTTATTCCAGATACTCAAAATCCTATCACTACTCTTTACAAATATCTCTTCTAAGCTAAGTATGGTATTATTTTTAAAGTCAGCTATATTATTTACTGGTTCTTTAGAAATGTTATGAAGTGGATAAATCTTTATTTCTTTTTCGTGGATATTGTCTGAATAAGCACTCGCACTAATGGATTTAACCCGTCTTTTTATATCACTAATATTATGGGGTAAATTTATTTCCGTTAAATGATGAATAATTTGTTCAGAAACCATTATTTTCTTTTCAAATACTATTTCTTCCTTCTTAAATAGATCATAAAGTATATTAAGTTTTTCAGCTTTAAATCTATCTTTCCATGATGGAACTGAAGTGATTATGGGTATTTGAATAATTAAATTGGGCGAAATATATTCTTTCCCTTCAGGGAGTGCAGTAAGTATTATCCTTGTATTATTATTATCTTTTTGTTGATCGATAAATTCGTGCACTAACATCTCTTGACAATCATTTAATTCATGTATTCCTTCGATTATAACTATTCCCTCTGTTTCATGATCTAACTTCTCTAATTCTTGTATGTTAATTTCATTAAATTCGTACAAATAGGTTTCCTTTTTCTGAAGAATTATTTTCCGGAAAAATTCTGCACTTAATTTCGCTAATCGTTTTCTCCCTGTCCCGTTTTCTCCAATTAATAAAATAGGTAATCCATTAGGATACAATATGGCTGTTTTTAATTGATTAATAACACTTGATAGTGACCCTAAAGAGCCAATGATTCTTTTGTATGGATCCCCTTGTAAACTTGCATCTAGAGCTTCGATAAATTTTTCTATGCTTAAATACTCATATTCAAACTTTGTTTGATATTTGTATTCTAAAACTTTTTTATTAAAATAATAAACGGGTCTAGTCGATATTTTCATTAAATATCCTAGCTTATATAGGTCATTTAAATACAACGAAACTAGTGACCTCGATAAGTGTAATTCGTCAGCTATATAATTAGTTGTAAACTTATCGATGATATGACTATTAAATTTATTGGTTGTATCTTTTAAGTAGTTAATTATTTTTTCTTTTGAACTTTCAGTGTCCATTGATGTTCCTCCCGAAGTCCTCTAGTTAATTACAAGTTATCAAAAATCGCCTGCAAATATGTGTAGATTCAATTTATTTCACAATTCCCAACTATAATTTCACACTTCAGCTATTACTATATATAATTCGCTCAACTAGAAAACAGAATTTTTATATTAGTGTTTAATTTTTTAACTCTTTATTAAATGAATGTTAACACCTAATTTCATCCACCAATAAAAAAGCCATATTATTATATTCTTGCTCTTGAATGGTTTTAACTTTTAAATCATTCATATAGCTCCTTCCTCTTTTCCAATAACATTTAGAATTTACTTAGTTCATTCAATATAACGCAAGCTCATTTGATTTCTTTCGGCTTAGCAGAAGCTACGTCCTGTAGCCCTCCACGTTCACGAAAAGCGTCGTGTTTTTCTGCAGCGGTCGTATTAACCTGACAACATTGCTGCGGTTACTCGTCCCAAATGTTTTGACGGGACAAGTTTTACAGACGGTTATCTGTGATAAATATCTTTCTTATTCCAAGTCCCAGTTTCAATAGCTGCATGACCTACATCCTTAACACTTCCAATTCACGTGATACGTAAATCTGTAGTTTTTCAAAACGATTAGCCCCTCACCTAATGAATAAAAAATTAAATAACAAAAAAGCAAATGATAGTAAACTTATGTGCCATTTTAAAAGGGCAGTCACAAATCATACTAACATTCGCTTTTCTAGCTATTCTATCTATTCTTATTTCAATATCTTATTTTTATACCAAACAAAACAGCTTTTTTCACATATTATCAGTCGTCTTTATTCAACAACTTTCGCACGATGGTATAAAGGGTCTTGACATCTTCTGGTCTAGTTTCACCCGTTTCTTTATCGATAATAGAGCTGTATACATGAGGAATTACCTTTTTAACTCCAGAATCCAAAGCTATTTGAATAATTTCTTCAAAGTTATCTAAAGTAATGCCACCTGTTGGCTCTAGGATAAAGTCATTTTCAGCACATGCTTGGGCTACTGCTCTATACTCTTCTTTATACATTAACCCTTTCATCGGGAAAAATTTAACTGAACTCCCCCCCATATCCTTCAATAAAGAAATGGCTGTTTCAATTGGGACTTCAGCTTTTTGTGTTGCCTTACTACTTAATGGACCAGTAGCTATATTCACATAACCTACTCTTCCGGTTGGAGATATTAATCCATTGATGATGGTTTCATCTTGATTGAGTAAAGCCCTTGAAGCACCTACCCCAGTAAATACTTGATTAATATGTTGTGGTTGAAGTTCAGCTGAAATACGAGCAACCATAGCACTTTGATTGGGATCACCTGCCCCTAAACCAACAGAAATGGCATTACTTATTACTTTTTGATATCGTTTCATATCTTCAATAGCCGCTTGATCTGAATCATAATTTTTTGACAGAATCCCTAAGACTACATGTCCTTCTGCAGCTTGATAGCAAGCCTTAGCATTTTCGACTGAATTAACTAATACATTTAAAGCAATACGGTTGTTTATATAATTGGGGGTTAATTGCATGACTAAAACTCCTTATCTTTTATTCAAAATTTCTTCTAAGCGATGTTTTATCTTATCCATTTCTTCACTATCTACAGCACGGATATCAAATTCAATGATCCCATTATTTACTTGGTGCTCACGTGTATAAATAGAAGGATTCCCTTGCTTTAATTCTTCAATAACTTGTTTAGCCGTTAGTGATGTTTTATCGTTTACTTTAACTTGTGCTCGATAAATCTCTCTTCCTGCTGAATCTTGAACAAGAGATACATCAATACCTGAAATCTTTGATAACTGTTCTATAAAAGGTTCTAGACGGGCTTTCATTGCTTTTCCCTTTTCGATTCCTTTGTCTAAATACAATTCAATTGCCGTAGCTAGACCTAGAACATTTTCTTTACCAATTTTCATGGCTCTTCCAACACCTGTTGATTGCATTCTTGTCCATTTGACCAAATTCTTTTTGCCGATAACCAGACCTGACGTTGTTCCAGCTAAAGCTTTTGCACCACTATAAATAACCAAATCCGCACCAAAATTCAAATATTTAAATAAATCTTGTTCTGCTGCAGCATCAAGAATGAATGGAAGATTGTTCCGATGTGCTACATCAATAGCTTCTTCGATTGATAACATACTCTTTTGTACGGTATGATGGCTTTTTATATACAGAATAGCTGCAGTGTTTTCTGTAATCATTTCTTCAACTAATTCTGGTGTACATTTGTTAGCGTAGCCTGCCTCAACAATATTACCTCCACCTAATGCTATCATGGTTTCAACTGAAGCACCAAAGTCAACATTGTGCCCTTTAGGGATAATAATATCTCGTTTAGTTATTCTTTTTGAAAATGGGTGATGAAGATGGTACAAACTCCCTTCTCCAATCACCCCAGCAATAGATTGTGCAATACCCGCAGAAGCTGACGAAACAATTTGAGCATCTTCTGCTCCGATTAAATCAGCGACATATCCTCCTACATTTTCCATCAACTGATCCATCACAAAGAAATTTTGCCCGCCAAATTTTTGAGCATTAATCACTTCATCTGGATACTTTGATACACCTAATGCAGTCATTTTCCCACTCGCATTAATCACTTCATTTAAGCCATATTTATCATAAAGTGTTGTCATGAATCATTCCTCCAATAATCGTTTGAACTGGTTTGATGATTTCTGTTACTTCTCTTGATTGACCTTGTGAATCAATTAATTCCTTTTTCCCTGAAGTCAAATTAAAGATCGTCAAATCAGCATCATAGCCCTCTGCTATATAACCTTTATTCGTTAGGTGGAAATGGTTAGCTGGAGCAGAAGTCACCTTGTCAATGATTTCTTCCCATGAATAGCCAACAGCCCGCATTTTTTCCATCGTTGTAGCAAAATCATAGACAGGTCCTTTTGTTCGATTGGTATAGTAAATGTCTGAACTGATTGATGTTGCTTTCATTCCCTCATTCAAAGCTGTTTCTGCAACGTGGAAATTAAAGCTTGCCGTTCCATGACCAATATCAAATACAATTCCTTCTTTATATGCATCCCATGCAAAGTCTTTAATGGTTTCCGTTTCTTGATCTAAAATACCATTTGATTTTCCATTGAAGCAATGCGTCATAATGTCACCTTTAGTTAGCTTAGAAAGAATTTCATCTAGCTTCGGAGGTGCGGAACCAACATGAACCATAAGGGGTAAGTTATGATTATCTCGTTGAATCCGTTTTGCCATTTCTAAAGGTTTAATGCCATTATCACCTATAACAGTGTTACTCATTCGTGCTTTAATTCCTACTATAAATTCAGGTAAATCCTTTAAAGCTTTTTTTATTAAATCTGCTTTCACTTTACTTAAATCAGCTAATTCGTCTTGTTCAACAATTCCCCACTTTGAAATGTTTAATAAAGCATAGACATTCGTTTGGGCATTGCTGGCAAGCCGATAAAAGTCATATATATTTTCTGCTCCAGTTGTACCGGCATCAATGACAGATGTCACCCCTGATTTTACACCTACTTCGTCTGGGAAATCGTAATATAGGTCCATCCCTTCATAACAATGAACATGATCATCAATCCAGCCAGCAGAAATATACTGTTCTTCTTTTAAATCTAATAAGGTAACAGCTTCACTATCTATCTTTTTAGCTACTTTTTTTATCTTTCCATCTTTAATTGCCACATCGATAATTTCTCCGCTAATTAGTTTTCCGTTTTTTATGAGCAAGTCAAACATATAGTCACTTCTTTCTTAAAATAAAATTACTACTAAATTGTTCTTCTAAATAGAGGAACTCTTTCCATTAAAAATTTGACCATCATTTTATTGAAAAGAGTTCATATTTTTGTCACAGATAACCGTCCGTAAAACTCGGGGCAACAACAGGTTTCGATCGGGCGAATAACCCCAGTCCCACTGAGTGAATGTTTCGCTTTATAACTAAACAATTATCGTTAAGCTATTGATCCTTTTTAAATAGGCTTAAGTTGTTTAATATCAGCCTACATCAGGCAATGTCCCTCCTGCTAGAAGGTATAAACCACCGATAATGATAGCACCTAAAATTGCGCCTCCTACCATTGGTTTCTTGTATTTATAGAATAAGAATGATCCAATAATGGCACCAATTCCTACAGGGATATTATAAGCAACAGCACTTAATAGAACGAGTGGCCCCAACGCTTCCCCAGATCTGTTACCTGCCCCCATCATGATAGAGGTTGCTGTCGATAATGATAGATCTGGAGCAAGTTTTCTAATCAGGATCATGGCACTTCCAATAAATGCACCGATAATAAAACCAACTAATAAAGCCAAAGCAAAATTAGTGACAAGACCGCCTAAACCCGTAGATAAGAGCAATGCGGGGATTCCTACACCAATACCGGTCATTAAAGAACCGCCAATATCTAAAATTCCGACCAAAGGTCCTTCTAATACACGAGCAATTAAGAATCCAACAGCAAAAGCAGCTGGTGCTGTAAAATCACCCGTTTCTAATCCTACATTAAGCATTTCACCGATATATATTTCATTGAATAAGCCCGTTCCATGTTCAAGGAATAAAGATGTACCTGCTACAACTCCTGCAGTAGCAGTTCCTAATAATACAATAAAAGCAATATCTTTATCTAAAAAACTCTTTAATTTGTTATTCATTTTTATATCTCCTTCCCTATCTTAATCTTAAAAGAGGTCAAATATAACTAAATGGAACTCTCTGAAGTATGCAATGAGTAAAATGAGTATAATAGTAATTAAGAACATAACTTTTGTACTTCTCTTATTGTAACCTTGTTCATCAGCAAGCGTTCCACATAAAATACCAAAGATGATTCCTGGTAAAGCATTTCCTGATACCATCGCCATCAAACCACCAAAGACAATGGCCCAAATACCTGTTGTCCTTCCTGAATCCATGGCTGCCCATAAGAATAATAATGGCATGACTAAGTCAATCAAATTTTGAGCAGCAGGTGCTAAAATATCACGAGACATTTGAGCTAAATCAACTGGAACTAGAGTGGCTGAAGTATTTAATAGAATATAGACTACAGCACCAATAATACCGCCCCAAATCGTCATCGGAACAATGTGTTCTTTATAATCTCTTTTATTTCCTAAATTAACGATGGCTGCACTCCAGTTAGGGATGACACGGTGCAAGACATCTTGTGTAAGGGAACCTGTCCCTACTGCCGAAGCTGCAGATGTAATAAAGAACCCTAAACCAAATGAAAAGTGAGAAATTGAATCACCATCACTTGCATTCAACTCTCCCAGAGTACGGAAAGCTCCCATACCTTGCACTTTAGGTGCTTTGAACATTCTAACTGCCCCTGCTGAAATAGCTGAACCAACTAGTAGACCCACTATTAATGATTTTATAATTAAATCTAAAGCAAACATTCTTATTCTCCTCCCTCAATTAAAACATAATCAATTTTTAATTTAATTTTGACTCTAATATTCCATGACACTCTCTTTCTTTTCATAAAGAAAAATAGAAAGGCTTCTTTTCTCTCTTCTTTAGTTGTATCAATTAATACAACGTCTTCTGTACGCATCGAAACAATGGGCTGCTTAAACTGACTTGCGATCTTTTTTCTCATTTCTTTGAAAGCTTGTTCTATTGCTTGGTGGGTCGTTTCACCATTCCCAGTTACCTCCACCCACTCCATTTTACTTTGCAAAATACTAGTCATTTAGCTTTTTCCATTCTTCTACTAGTTTTACACCTAATTCCTCTGTATCCATAAATCCAAATCCTAGTACTTCATTTCCTTCTTTTAATGCTCGTACACCTGCTTCTACTGTTCTTAAGTGATGAGCCGCTTTATAACCAAAGTTAGTTTGAGCAGTAATGGCACCGGCTCCACCTGAACCACAGAATGAAATACCAATATCGCCATCATTACTTTTCATTTCTTGCCCTAATTTCATATCTGCTGTTACTCCTTCAATGACAATCGCTGTTCCTCCAGCTTGCTCAACACCTTTTGCCACATTGTTTCCTTTCCCTAACCTATGACCTATCACTACTACGGGTTTATTCATCTTTTTTTCCTCCTGAAGGTTTTATTTTAATTGTTCAAAATGGATCGTAATCAAATATTTCTCAAAAGCTGTTATATCAAATGGTCTATGACTGTTCATGAAATCTACATAGTCACCTGTTAACTCCTGAGCCTGTTTCGACATTTCTTCTGCTGGAGTTTGTTCAGTACTATTTTGATCGTCTTCATCAATCCTTTCTAATAAAGTAATAATATGATTCCAAAATACAACAGCTGTCTGCTCAACAGCTATTCCCTTTTCAATACAGAATTGCTCTGTTAATTGAACCTCTTTGGGATAATTATCAATAGCAGGTACATGTTCTTTGATTGCATTATATTGTGTCTCTTTCATTCTACTCACCTTAATTTATAATATATTGATACATGGCATAGCGTTCACCATAAGATATGCCTTTTCCGATCATTTCCTCCACACTTTCAAGATAATGCTTTATTTCTTTGGCGACGACTGGATGTTTTTTCTCAATTTCAATCACCTCTTCAACGAGTTCTTGATCATCATCCGTTGAATCTGATTCAAAATAGCGTGGTAAAGCTATGACTAAATGCATGGTCAGTCCTAATATTTTTTCTTGATCAATGTTATATTCAGCTGGTAAGTCAACCATCATGGAAAATAATTTTAATAGTGTATTTGAAAAAGCGACTGTCCCTTCTTTACTTAAATGAGAACTGACTTCACTTGACTCATCCATAATCCTATCTTTACTTTGTGGTAATGGTAGAATAGAAAATTGTGTGCCATAATCTAGAACGCGTTGAATTTTATCTATATCTTCTGTCCCCAAAAATGAAGATATCTTAACCACAGGTATATCGGTTTCAGGAAGACTAATCGTACTTATTATAAAGTCAGCTTTAGATAATTCCTTTTGCTGTAATAAACGAAATGAAGAAAGGGTATCGATTATTTCAATATTTTCAAATTTATTGCTAATGCGTGTTTGAATTAATTTTGAGAACCCTCTTCCTGTTCCGCACACGACATAGACATAATAGGGTCGCTTAACTTTTAGACTGATATTCTTATATAAATAGATGGTCAAATAACTCACTTTATTTTCAGAAAATGATAATTGAAACTCATCACAGAATAAAATACATAATTCTTTGGCAATTGAAAAATACTCTTGATAATTCCTTTTAATCTGATAAAAAAGAGGATTGGTATATTCTACGACCCCCAATTGGTGTTCTCTAAGTGTATGCCTGAGATGGGGAATGATATCTTCAATAAAATCATCTTTATTAACTGTATAAGCAGGATAATGGTTAGTAATGTAGTCAATCATTCTTTCCACTACATCTTTTAATCGTTCTTCATTGCTCCACTCAATATCATCATCGATAAAGACATTGTTATTAGCCATCACTTCGACAAGATTCAGCACTTCCTGAGGGTCAATAATCCCCCAAAATAATTCATCTAATAATACCTTTGAAAAATTATATTCATTTTTCAACTTCTTAAATAGAGTCACTTCACTATCTAAATAGTTTAGCTTATAATCCTTTCGCAGATAGACAATGAATAAGTGCAATACTAAGCGTATATAAGCTTCTTCAGAAATCCAGACATTCCATTTTTTAACTACTTTCCGAAATATACGTTCAATTCTTAAATAGCTTTCGATGGTAATGTCTTCTTTGAAAAAAGGAAAAGACCTTTGCATCTTTAAAGCAACTTCATTTTTATTCATCTTCTCCATTTGGCTAAAACTTAAATTCAAAAAGAATTGACGGATATTTCTTTCATTACCCACCAGTGAGATAACAGAACCGGTGTTAAATTTAATAATGTTCTGCTTTTGTACGTCACTCATTTCTTGTTTAATGTATTTTTTTATAGTTAACTCATTTAAAAAGAGCTTATCAGCAATATCCCTTATAGATGCCGGATTTTCAACCAGTAAAAGATACATTAAAATATTGAGAAAATCATCATTATTTAAGTCACTTTCACTTTTCAATGAATATTTCTTAATAAGAATACGCTTGTCTTCTGGTGTGATATAGTATCCTACACCCTTTTTATTTAACAATCGCCAACCGTTTTTTATAAATTCCTTTCTAATTTCAGCAATATCATACTTAATGGTCCGCTCACTTACTCCAATATCCTCTTGTAGATTACTAATCTTTACTGGAGAGACACTAAACAAAAGAGTGTTAATAATTTTTTCTTGTCTCTCTTTCATCAGATCACCCCCCTTATAAGATTATTTTTTATCACAGATAACCGTCCGTAAAACTTAGGGCAACAATCGATGGGGCAAATTGAGTATAACAAATTATAATGAAAACGCTTATATTAATTTTGCACTAACCATTTGCTTTTGCACTTTAAATATTTAGTAAACCATGCAACACTTTGTAAATTTGCTGCTCATTATTCGAATGGATAATACAATTTGCATAATTTTTCACAAAGTTTAAGTCATGACTGACGATGCGGAATTATTTAATGCATTGAAATAATGAAAATATCATTTTCTACATTTCCAAATACAGTGACAATATCACTGCTAAACAATTCCTCTCCCATCATTCTTTTGAATGGATTTTCTTGCTAACACTTTTTCTGCACCCTGATCATCAATTTGTGGTTTACCCATCAATGATCTAGATCACATACACACAATAGCTTTATTCACCTCATCTAAAGAATAGTACAGATCATGATAACCATATTAAAACAGTTTTGCACTATCCAACGTTTACTGAACTTATTGTTGCACTCAGATAAGATTTACTTGTCGATGGCTCTTTATATACAATGATAAGTTGCTTTTTATATGTAAATGATTTCTTATCGTTAAAAAAACTAGGATCTTCGCCAAGCCATTATGACGAAAATCCTAGTTATATTTGTCAATCTTTATAATCTGAGTGAACAAAGATAGGTTGTAGACCAAAAATAGCCTTTAGAATCTGTAAGAGCTGAAGAATACCATTTGTTATCAACAGTTATTCACTGCAGGTTCATTTTGTCACTAAAAGTCACAAAGAGGTTAAAGATTAGCTATTTCAAAAAACGATAAATAATTTAAGCATATTATTCATTAAATGAGTTTGTTCAATTCCACTTTAAATTACTCCAATATCTGTCCGATAATAGAAATTGTCCATTTGATCAATATTTCTTAAATAACGATAAACTTCTTCACTTGCTTCCGCTAATGTTTTTTGTACTGAACCAACTAGAAAGATACGTCCTCCATTTGAAACTAAATGTTGCTGATCATCAAAAGTCGTTCCAGCTTGAATCAGGTAACCATCTATTGTTTCTGGCAACTTCGGAAGGACTACACCTTTTTGGCAGACTTTCGGATAACCACTAGAAGCAACTACCACTCCAACAGCATAACCATCTCGCCAAGTTAGCTTAGGATCGACACCTGCATTAACCGCTTCAATCACATCGATTAAATCATTTTCTAATAGTGGCAGGACAACCTGTGTTTCAGGATCACCAAAGCGGGCATTGAATTCAATCACCTTGATACCTGATACTGTTTGGATCAGCCCGGCATAAAGTACTCCAGTATACGGGCGTCCTTCTGCAACCATCGCCCGAGCGACAGGTTTTAAAATCGTCTCAGTCGTGAACTCTAGATCAGCCTCAGAGACATCTGGTACCGATGAATAGGCACCCATACCGCCTGTATTAGGTCCTTGATCTCCATCAAAAGCCCGCTTATAATCTCGAGCTGGGATCATCGGATAAACAGCCTCACCCTCAACAAAGGCAAATAATGAAAACTCCTCACCAATTAAAAATTCCTCAATGACAACCTGCGCACCAGCTGCACCAAAGCAGTTGCTCTCAAGCATCTGCTCGACTGCCTCGCAAGCTTCCTGCTCTGTCATGGCAACGACAACACCTTTCCCTTCTGCCAAGCCGTCAGCTTTAACAACAATCGGTGCACCCTGTTCTTTAATGTACAATTTTGCTTGATTAGAATCTGTGAAGGTTTGGAATCTAGCTGTTGGAATGTGATATTTTTTCATCAATGTTTTGGAAAAATCTTTGCTACTTTCAATTAATGCCGCTGCCTTAGTTGGACCAAATATGTTTAAATCTGCTGCTCGAAACTGATCAACAATACCATTTGCTAACGGTATTTCTGGTCCGACAATGGTCCATTCAATCGCTTCTTTTTTCGCAAAACGAAGGAGTTCGTCAATTGCATCAATCGCTATGTTGATACAGGTTGCTTCTGCTCTTATTCCTGCATTTCCAGGTGCGACAAAAACTTCTGTTACTCGAGCCGATTGATTTAACTTTTTAACAAGCATATGTTCACGTCCACCACAGCCAATCACCAGTACCTTCATTTAGTTAGATCCCCCTCAGTTTTAATGTTTAAAATGGCGCATGCCGGTCATCACCATAGCAATACCATATTCATTGCAAACATCGATTGAGTCTTGATCACGTTTCGAACCCCCAGGTTGAATAATAGCCGTAATCCCTGCTTTCACCGCATTTTCAACTGTATCTGGCATTGGGAAAAAGGCATCAGAGGCCAGAACAGCTCCTTTAGCTTTGTCACCAGCTTGCTCAAGAGCAATTTGAGCGGCACCGACACGATTCATCTGACCTGCACCCACACCAACTGTTTGCTTACCCTTGGCCACAACAATCGCATTTGATTTGACATGCTTAACCACCTTCCATGCGAAAAGGAGCTCTTTAAGCTGTTCCTTTGTTGGTGCTTGTTCAGTCACTACTGTTAGGTCATCGACTTCAACACGACCAAGATCACGATTTTGCACAAGCAAGCCGCCACGAACACTAACGACTTTTTTTGAATCCAATCTATCTGGCTCAACAGCTGTTTCTAGCAATCTTAAATTTGGCTTTTCTACTAAAAGCTTGAGGGCTTCTTCTGAAAAGCTTGGTGCAATAATAATTTCCAGAAAAATTTCCTTTAAGTGTTGAGCTGTGGCTAGATCGACTTCTCGATTTAAAGCGATAATCCCGCCAAAAATAGAAATCGGATCTGCCTCGTAGGCTCTTTGAAAAGCTTGCTTAATCGTCTCACCCATTCCAACGCCAGATGGATTCATATGCTTAACCGCAACTGCTGCTGGCTGATCATGGAACTCCATCACAATCTCAAGGGCTGCATTGGCATCTTGGATATTGTTATAGGATAAGGCCTTGCCATTTAATTGTTTGGCGTGGGCAATCGAACCTCCTTTTAGGTTTGCTTCTTTATAAAAGGCTGCTGATTGATGAGGATTTTCTCCATAACGCAGTGAATCAACTTTTTCATAAGTCAGTGACAAGTTTTCTGGATCTGTTTCTTCCATTTGTTCAGTAAAGTATTCAGCAATCAGTGCATCGTAATGTGCGGTATGGCGAAAGACTTTAGCTGCTAATTTTTTTCTCAATCCAATCGAATCCTTTGGCAAATCTTCAAGTACTTGCTGATAATCAGTTGGATCAACCACAACCGTAACCGATTCGAAATTTTTTGCAGCCGCCCGTAACAGGGTCGGTCCACCGATATCAATATTTTCAATCGCCTCTGCTTCTGTCAAATTAGGTTTTGCGATCGTTTCTTTAAATGGATAGAGATTCACAACAACCAGATCAATTGGTGTAATATCGAGCTCTTCTAATTGGCTCTGATGTTCGGCAACATCCCGCCGCGCAAGAATCCCCGCATGAATGGATGGATGAAGTGTTTTGACCCGTCCATCCAAAATTTCAGCAAAGTTTGTCACTGCTGACACTGGGAGTACCTCTAAACCAGCCTGTTTGAGACTTTTCAATGTTCCACCTGTTGAAATCAGCTGATAACCTGCTTCAACCAATCCTTTCGCAAATTCAATTAAACCTGTTTTATCTGAAACGCTCAGTAATGCTCTCTTTTTCAAAATGAATCCCCCTTAGAAATTAATTGTTGAATCGTTCTTGGATATAAGTCGTGCTCAATCTGTTGGATTGTGGTTTGGAGTTGTTCATGGGTCATGCCTATTTTAACATTGACAGCTTCTTGAGCGATGATCTCACCGGTATCCATACCGGAATCAATATAATGAATCGTCACGCCAGATACTTTAACACCTGCTTTCAATGCCTGACCGATCGCATCTAAACCTGGAAAAGCAGGCAATAGAGAGGGATGAATATTAATCATTCGTCCTTGATAGCGCTTGAGTAACGTTGATCCAACTAAGCGCATATAACCCGCTAAAATAATCCAATCAACAGCATGCATTTCTAGTTCATTGATAATCGCTTGCTCAAATACTGCCTTTTCTTGATAATCTACTGCTTTAAAAATGAAAACAGGTCGATTATTCTGCCGGGCTTTCTCAATCACTTTAGCCTCTGGTTGATCACAGACAACTAAGCCGACTTCCGCCTCAAGCTTTCCTGCTCGAATCGCTTGTTCAATCGCTTGATAGTTACTACCCGTTCCAGAAGCAAAAATAGCTAATTTTATTTTAGCGCTCAACAAGCTTCACCCCAGACCCTTCGATAACTTGACCGATTACATAAGCCGTTTCACCTGTCGTATTTAATGTTGCTAAAGCCTGCCCCACTTGCTCCTGACTGATAACAACAACCATGCCAATCCCCATATTAAAGACAGCCATCGCCTGTTCAAAGCTTAAATCAGCCTGTTCTTGTAAAAAGCTTAGAATCGGTGGAACTGCCCAACTATTGTGCCAAATTTCAGCAGCTAAAGTATCAGGTAAAATCCGAGGGATATTCTCAACAAAACCTCCGCCCGTAATATGGCTGATGCCTTTGATCTCGATTGCTTGCTTTAATTGTTCAATGGCTTTTGTATAAATCTTCGTCGGTTCAAGCAGTGCCTCGCCAATTGTTGTTTTTAATTGTGTTGGCTGATCTGATAATTTCAAATGTTGATCGGTTAGTATTTTGCGTACCAATGAAAAACCATTTGAATGTACACCACTTGATGCTAAGCCAATCAAAGCATCACCTGATTTGATCTGATCACCAGTTATTAAATCTGCTTTATTGGCAAGCCCGACAACGAAACCCGCTAAATCATATTCATTATCCCCATACATACCGGGCATTTCAGCGGTTTCACCGCCAATTAAAGCCGCACCACTCTCGACACAGCCATCAGCAATCCCTTTGACAATCTGCTCAATTTGTTCAGGATGATTTTTGCCACAGGCGATATAATCAAGGAAAAATAATGGGTTAGCGCCTTGTGCAACAATATCATTGACACACATGGCGACTAAATCAATACCAACAGTGTCGTGCTGATCAAGTTCAAAAGCAAGCTTCAGCTTTGTGCCTACGCCATCTGTCCCTGAAACAAGGACAGGTTCTTCGTATGAAAAGCCAGCTAACTCAAACAAACCGGCAAAAGCACCGACACCACCGATAACTTCCGAACGATCCGTTCGTTTAATGTGTTTTTTCATTAACTCCACTGACTGATAGCCTGCTGTTACATCAACACCTGCCGCTTGATAAACATCACTCATGCCTTTGCTCCTTTTTTATTATTGAAAGAAAATAGCTAGACACTACTTTAACGAACCACTTCACTGATTGGGACTGCGATTGCTCGTCCCACCGAAAACATTTGTTAGTTGAACCAATCAGGTCGTTACTGTCAGTTGATACCATTAGAAAAACTCGCTCTCGCTCGCCATTTGAGTGAGAGGGTTAGTTTTTCTTATACTTAGCACATTAAAATTTCCACTTCATCGAATGACTACTCGACTGAAATTTTATCCTTTCCTAATGTGCAAGGGTATGACACAAGGTCCTCCCCCACTTACAATGCTTAGTTTCCTTCGAATTCTTAAAGTGGGGGGTCTTTACTGACAGTTGTACTACGATAAATTTATTTATCGGTCGCACTTGCTGTATTCAGGTGAATTTCGGTCGGGTACCTTCCCGTAAAGCAAGCTTTGCAAATGCCTTGCTCAATCGAATCCACTTGGACAAGTGATTTCTCTAACCCTTCCACAGATAAAAAGGCTAAGCTATCTGCACCAATTTCTTCAGCCATTTCTTCAATCGAGTATTGTGCGGCAATTAAATCACCGGTCACAGATGTATCGACCCCATAAAAGCAAGGATTTTTGATCGGGGGTGCTGCAATCCGCACATGCACCTCTGTAGCCCCAGCTTCTTTTAACAATCGGACAATTCGCCGACTTGTCGTCCCTCGAACAATCGAATCGTCAACCATTACCACTCGTTTGCCATTGACAATACCACGGACAGGTGAGAGCTTCATTTTCACTCCTTGTTCACGTGAAGACTGAGTGGGTTCAATAAAGGTTCGCCCAATATAACGATTTTTGATTAAACCCAGTTCGTAAGGAATACTCGTTTCTTCAGCAAAACCAATCGCGGCGGAAATACTTGAATCAGGGACTCCTGTGACAACATCTGCCTCAACGCTCGCCTCTTTAGCCAATTGTTTCCCCATCACTTTTCGGCTGGCATGGACATTTAAACCATTTAAATCGCTGTCTGGACGAGCAAAATAAACATATTCCATTGCGCAAAGTGAGCGTTGCATTGGTGTGGCGAACAGGGTTGATGTCAAGCCGTTTTTATCAATCACTAGCAATTCACCCGGTTTGACTTCACGGACATGTTCAGCCCCGACTAGATCAAAGGCACATGTTTCTGAGGCAACAACATATGCCCCCTCTATTTGCCCAAGTGATAATGGCCGCAAGCCATATGGATCAAGGGCAACAAATAGCTGATCCTCAGTCAATAGGACAAGGGCATAGGCCCCTTTGACCATTCCCAACGCCTGTTTAATCGCATCCGCTAAGGCAAGATAACCTCCCCGTTTAATGAGATGGGCAATCACTTCTGTATCTGATGTCGTTTGCAAAATACTGCCTTGTGCTTCTAATTGGGTTTTTAAAGCAAAATCATTGACGATTTTCCCATTATGAGCCAGTGCCATGCTTGATGTCTGCGAACGAAAGAGTAGTGGCTGGACATTTTCAAAACCGCTCTCCTCCTCTGTCGCATAACGAACATGACCAATTGCACTTGTGCCTTTTAAGCTAGCGAGCTGTTGCTGATCAAAAACAGCATTAACTAAGCCGATTCCTTTATGGATATGAAGCTGCTCACCATCACTGGTCACAATTCCAGCTCCCTGTTGTCCACGGTGTTGTAAGGCATGCAGGCCGTAGAAGGTAAGTTCAGCTGCCTTTTCATGACCAAAAATTGCAAAGACCCCGCACTCTTCATTTAAGCCTTTGACTTCAGCAAGCATGGAATCGCTCCTTTCCAAAGCCTTTCAAGCTGACTGACAGCCTGATCAATGACCACTTGCTGATTAACTATGATTTGAAGCTGATTTCCTTTCGTCACTTGACCAATAATGGTTGCATCATCAACAAGCTGTAAAAAAGCTGCAACTTGGTCTGGAGCAACCGAAACAAGAAAACGTGATTGCGACTCACTAAACAATAAAGTTGTCGGGTCACCAGTTAAGTCAACTTTTGCTCCTAAATGCTCAGTTCCAAATATACTTTCTGCCAGAGCAACAGCTAAACCACCTTCTGACAAGTCATGAGCCGATTGAACAAGCCCTGCTTGGATCGCTTTTAACAATTGTTGTTGTCTTTTTTTCTCGACAGCAAGCTCAAGACTCGGAGCTTTACCAAAATACTTTCCTTCTAACAGATTTTGTAGTTCACTGCCACCAAATTCTGCTTTGGTTTCACCAATTAACAAAATCACATCCTGATCTGCTTTAAATGGAGACGTTGTGATATCTTTTGTTGAACGGTGGAGACCAACCATCCCAACAATTGGCGTTGGAAAAATAGGCTGACCGGCTGTCTCGTTATACAGTGAGACATTGCCGCTAACAACAGGTGTACCTAGTTCAACACTAGCCTTTGCCATTCCTTCAACACTTTTCTCCATTTGCCAATAGTTTTCCGGCTTATCTGGATTACCAAAATTAAGCCCATCGGTTAAGGCGAGTGGCTCAGCACCTGAAGCAACAATATTTCGAGCCGCTTCTGCAACCGCAATTTGCCCGCCTACTTCTGGATCGAGATAGAGATAGCGTGAATTACAATCCGTCGTTAAGGCAATGGCTTTATCATAACCCCGTATTTTGATTACAGCCGCATCTGAACCCGGCGCAACAACAGTATTGGCTTGAGCCATTGAGTCGAATTGCTGATACGCATATTCTTTGCTAGCAATTGTTGGTTGCTGTAATAATTGAGTGAGTACGTGCTCATAATCATCAACTTCCGGTTGGTAAATAGCTTGCTTTTGAAAGATCTGATAATAAGCAGGTTCCTGAGCTTGCTTTTGGTAAACGGGTGCATCTTCAGCTAATGGATCAACAGGAATATCACAGACGACTTCCCCTTTATGTAATAACCTGAATTGTTTATCTGCTGTCACTCGTCCAATTGCAACAGCTTCTAAGTCATACTTTGCAAATATAGCAAAAATCTCTTGCTCTCGCCCTTGTTTAACAACTAGTAACATCCGCTCTTGCGATTCAGATAGCATCATTTCATAGGCTGTCATGTTTGCCTCTCGCTGTGGAACAAGATCTAAATTCAGTTCCATTCCCATGCCAGCTTTACTCGCCATTTCACTAGCTGAAGAGGTTAATCCAGCAGCTCCCATATCCTGCATCCCAATGATCGCATCAGAGTGAATCACTTCTAGCCAAGCATCGATTAACAGTTTTTCAACAAACGGGTCTCCCGCTTGAATATCCGAGCCCTGTCCATCAGCATCCCCTGATAAATCGACAGAGGCAAATGTAGCACCATGAATCCCATCACGACCGGTTTTTGAACCGACATAAATGACCGTATTCCCGAGCCCCGCTGCTATACCTGTTTGAATATCCTTGTGATCAATTAAGCCAACCCCCATTGCATTGACTAAAGGATTGCCTTGATAACACGAATCAAATTGGACTTCACCACCAACTGTCGGTACACCGAGACGATTACCGTAACCCGCAATACCACGAATCACTTGATCAAATAAATACTTCGTTCGTTCCGTAGTCAGTGGTCCAAAACGCAATGCATTCAATGCAGCAATCGGCTTCGCTCCCATTGAAAAAATATCACGAATCACGCCGCCAACCCCAGTTGCTGCGCCTTGATAAGGCTCGACCGCTGATGGATGGTTGTGGCTTTCAATTTTAAAGACAAGGCCTTGACCGTCACCAATATCAACAATGCCTGCCCCTTCACCAGGTCCTTGGATCACTTGCGGACCTGCACTCGAAAATTCGCGCAGTAAAGGTTTTGATGTTTTATAACTACAATGCTCAGACCACATCACAGAAAAAATACCCGTTTCCGTATAGTTCGGTTGACGCCCTAAAATCTGAACGATCAATTGATATTCGTCATCAGTCAAGCCCATCTCCAAATAATGCTGTTCTCTTTCAATCGCTTCTGGACTTGGCTCAAACATTTGTAACATGTTGTTCCCTCCAATTGTTTACCATTGATTGAAATAGTCTTAGACCCGCTTCACTGCCTAAACTAGTTTCTGTCGCTCGTTCAGGGTGTGGCATCATGCCAAGTACATTGCCTTTTTCATTAACAAGCCCCGCAATATTTCCAATCGAGCCATTCGGGTTAGCTTGATAGGTAAAGACGATTTGCTTATTTTCTTCTAATCGAGCTAAGGTTTGCTCATCACAGTAATAGCACCCTTCACCATGGGCAATCGGCATAGAAATGACTTCATCTTGATCATATCCAGTTGTGAAAAACGTTTGATTATTGCGAACAATCAGATTTTTATTCTGAGAAATAAAAGCTAACGCTTTATTTTTCAACATAACTCCAGGTAAAAGATCTGCTTCTAGTAAAATTTGAAAGCCATTTCCAATCGCTAAAATAGGTATCCCTTGCTCAGCTTTTACCCGAATTTCTGACATAATCTCTGTCCGAGCTGCAAGTGCACCTGGGCGTAAATAATCACCGTAAGAAAATCCACCAGAAATGATCAGAGTATCATAGTTTCCTAAATTTGTTTCTTTGTACCAAATGAGCTCAACTTCTAGATTAAGAATAAGACGGACAACTTCATACACATCATGGCTTGATCCAGGGAAAACAATTACTCCACATTTCACTCAGACTCACACTCCTCTAGGGTGTAGCTGTAGTCTTCCATTTCAGGATTGACGAGTACCTTTTGACAGAGGGCTTCTACTTGCTCGTTAATATTTTCCTTATTTGCAAACGTTAATTCGACCCACTTCCCGATTCGAACATTGCTGATCCCTTGAACAGCTAAATCCTTAATTAACTCTTCAACTGCCTTCCCTTGCGTATCAAGTACACCTTTTTTTAATCCGATCTGAATACTTGCCTTAATCATTTGATAGCCTCCAGTCGAGCTAATATTTTTTGATAAACGGTGAGTAGATTACTGCTTCCCTGACGAAAGACATCCTTATCTAAACTTTCACCTGTTGCCATATCCCAAAATCGGCATGTATCTGGTGAAATCTCATCCGCCAAGATAATATCTCCAGCTTGATTACGACCAAATTCTAGTTTGAAATCTACTAATTGAATAGAAACTTTTTCAAAATAAGGTTGTAATAGATGATTAATTCTTAAAGCAGAGTTCTTGATTAAATTAAGTTCTTCTCTTGTTATATCAGTCATAAGTAAAGCATGTTGATCGTTAACCAACGGATCATCTAATCCATCATCCTTGTAATAAAATTCAACTAAGGGAGGGTGAAAAACTGTTTTTTCTTTAAAACCTAACCGCTGAACAATACTTCCTGTCGCTAAGTTGCGGACAACAACTTCCAATGGAATAATCGTTGTTCGTTCAACGAGTTGCTCTGTATCATTAAGCTGCTTTTTAAAATGGCTGGGTACATCAAATTCCGCTAAATATTGGAATATTTTTGCCGAAATCAAATTATTAAAGTAACCTTTGCCAACCATTTTTGCTTTCTTTTTTCCATTAAAAGCAGTTGCTTCATCCTTATAAGAAAGAATGAGCTGATTGAACTGATCGGTTAGATAAACTTGCTTCGCCTTCCCTTCGTACAAAAGCTCATTTTTCACTTGGTTCCCCCCTTGGATATTTAATTTCCTTACATTACTTTTTTGGAAAACGCTTTATCCATTTTTCCTTCCTCTCCATGTCGATGCTGGATCTATGTTACAGCCTGATAAGTTAAATTAAACCCAATCGTTCAAAAATTTGGTCGACATTTTTCAAGTGATAGGTATAATCAAAACAATCAGCGATTTGCTGTTCGGAAAGAACTTCAGTAATCCTAGCTTCTTGCTCAATTAATGACCTGAAATGCGTTTCCGTTTCCCATGCTTTCATTGCATTGGGTTGAACAAGATCATAAGCTTCCTCTCGACTCAGCCCTTGATCAATTAATGATAATAACACTCGTTGTGAGAAAATCACACCATGGGTTCGATCAATATTTCGCTTCATGTTTTCTGGAAAAACAGTTAAGTTTTTAACAATATTACTAAAACGATTTAGCATATAATTGATTGTAATTGTCGTATCTGGGAGGATAATTCGCTCTGCTGATGAATGTGAGATATCACGTTCATGCCACAAAGAAACATTTTCATAAGCAGTTACCATGTAACCTCGCACCGTTCGAGCCAATCCAGCCATATTTTCAGAACCGATTGGATTTCGTTTATGCGGCATCGCCGATGACCCCTTTTGACCCTTTGCAAAAAATTCCTCCACTTCACGTGTTTCTGTTTTTTGCAAGCCACGAATTTCAGTAGCAAACTTCTCTATCGATGTTGCAACAAGTGCTAGTGTTGATAAATACTGGGCATGACGATCTCGCTGCAAGGTTTGTGTTGATACAGGGGCAGGTTTAAGTCCTAATTTTTCACATACATACGTTTCCACTTTTGGATCAATGTTCGCATAAGTTCCGACTGCTCCTGACATTTTTCCGGTCTCCACTGTAGCAGCCGCCGCATTGAATCGCTCCAGATTTCGTTTCATCTCTTCATACCAAAGTGCCATCTTCAAGCCAAAAGTCGTTGGTTCTGCATGCACGCCATGAGTTCGGCCCATCATCACTGTATGTTTATGCTCAATTGCTTTATCCTTTAAAATTTCTATGAAACGTTCAATGTCAGCACGAATAATCGCATTTGCTTGCTTTAATAAATACGAGAGTGCAGTATCAACGACATCTGTCGACGTTAAACCGTAATGAACCCACTTTTTCTCTTCTCCTAAAGTTTCCGAAACTGCCCGAGTAAAAGCAACAACATCATGACGTGTTTCTTGCTCAATTTCTAAAATTCGTCCAATATCAAACGATGCTTTTTCACGCAGTTGTTTAACTTCATCCTTTGGGATAACACCGAGTTCACTCCAAGCTTCACAAGCAAGAATTTCTACTTCAAGCCATGCTTGATACTTATTTTCTTCTGTCCAAATGGCTCCCATTTCTGGTCGAGTATAACGTTCAATCATCTATACATCCTCCTAAATAAGTTGCTGATCTTTTAATGTCATAAGCAGTTGGTCACGATTAGGATCAACAAAAGTTAAATGCCCCATTTTTCGTTTTGCTTGTATTTGATCCTTACCATAAATATGAATATGAGCTCGTTCAAGCTGATCAATTTTTGAAAAGTAAGGGTCAAGGTTATCACCGAGTAGGTTAACCATCACAGCTCCACCATGGAAAACAACTGGTGTGAGCGGTAATCGACAAATCGCACGAATATGTTGCTCAAATTGCGAAATATTACACGCTTCAATCGTAAAATGTCCAGAATTATGTGGACGTGGTGCTAGTTCATTGATATAAACATCCGTCCCCTTAACGAAAAGCTCAATCGCAAATGTTCCAATTACACCAAGTGCATTCGCAATCACTTTTGCGGCTTCTCTTCCCTGATCAAATATGTTTTGACTCACACGTGCAGGTGCAATGGTCATATGTAACATATGGTCACGATGCTGATTTTCAGCAATCGGAAAATAAATGATTTTACCGTCTGCAGAGCGGGTAAAAATCACTGATATTTCACAATCAAAGTTAACCAAGGATTCATAAATTAAGCGATCCTCTTCCTGTAATAATACTTCTACCTTTGCAATATCACTTTCTGAAAATAGAGTGACCTGCCCTTTACCGTCATAACCACCTTGACATGTTTTGACAATGGCAGGTAAACCAAGTTCTTTCATTACCCGCTTCAATTCTACAAGGTTACGAACCATTTGAAAAGGAACAACAGGTTGACCAAGCATTTTAATCATATGTTTTTCCTTTTCGCGATCTTGAGTCATTTCAAGTGCTTTCGTCCCTTGTGGCAAAAGACCAAGCTGCGCTAAATACTGAGCAGATTCTAGATCGACATTTTCAAATTCATAGGTAACAACATCTGTGACTTTGCCTAATTGTTTGATCGCATCGATATCATCATATGAAGCGATAATCTGTTGATCAGCAAGCTGCGCTGCCGGGCAATTAGGCTTTGGATCTAAAATGATGAGTCGATAGCCCATGTGTCTCGCCGCTGTCGCCATCATACGACCAAGCTGACCGCCCCCAATGATACCAATCGTTTTTCCACAGAGTAACTGATCTTCAGACAAGCTGATCCCTCATTTCTGCCACGCTTTCTCGTAATTCGGTTTGATAGGCGATTAATTGATGTGCCACTGTCTCATCATTATTCGCAATGATCTGTGCAGCAAGAAGTCCAGCGTTTTTGGCTCCAGCATTTCCAATCGCAACAGTCGCAACAGGGACCCCCGCAGGCATCTGAACAATTGATAATAAGGAGTCTAAACCATTAAGTGCCTGTGACTGAACAGGAACTCCAATGATTGGAAGTATAGTTTTAGCCGCAATCATGCCTGGTAAATGCGCGGCTCCGCCTGCACCCGCAATAATAACCTTTAAGCCACGCTTACGAGCAGATTCAGCATATTTAAACATATCTTCAGGTGTCCGATGTGCGGAAATAATCTCTTTTTCATAAGCAATTTTTAACTGATCAAGCATACTACAACTATGTGATAGGGTATCCCAATCCGAGATACTCCCCATAATCACACCTACTTGCACCATATAATCCCTCTTTTCTTTTGTCAGTATGTTTTAAACAATTATACAAAAGCCAAGCAATACAATTGATCCTTTGCAGTTTAATCAAGTGAAATGCTCATTTTGATAAGTCGACTTCTACAAAGATAGCTCATAATGTGCTCATGGAAAACAGGCATATGTTATATTGCAATCACTATGCACCTATACGATAAACCCATAGATTTGTTGAGATATAAGTAAATGATTATTCGAAATTTTTTCTAATTTTAAAAAACCTATTCATTTCCCCTAATACTTTAGAGAGGAGATGAATAGGCAGAAAGTACATACTAACCAAAATCTTTCAAATCAAAACACAGCACTAGTAAGTGATTGTTTGACTTATGCTTTTAAAACACAAACAAAACATGCCAGCATTAATCAGATTATTGGTCTGTTCCATCTTCCCTCATAGTCCGTTATTTACGGTAACGGGTAGAGACTTTTGAGCCGTATTCTCAAATTTATATGAGGTTGATTCATTCAATTGTCATTTATTTTCACCTTTATATCATAGCAAGTTTCTTTCAAATAGTCAATAAAAATCGAACAATAATACTATATATAGCATTATTGTTCGTCTTTGCTCAATATAGCTTCAAAAATGACTTGTTGATTGTCTGGAATGAAGCCCTTTTCACCTTTTTTAATTACTTCTTTAAAAATTGGTTTTTCAATCCGTTTGACCGGTATATATCCAGCTTGCTGAATTCGTTCTAAACACTGATCGATGGTCTCATTCTCCATCCGCTCGAATTTCTTCTTGTTTTGGTTCTGCAACTGGGTTTGTTTCTTGCTCTGTTTGTGTGACTTCTGTTTCAGCTTGTTTGACACTATTTTTAATCCTACCCTTCTTAACCGTCTTGACCCAAAAACCGCCATTAATATGCTTAGGTTCATAAGAAATGATAAAAGCTTTTGGATCAATCTGTTTAATCGTTTCATACAAGTGCAATTCATATTTTCTTGGTGTTAAAATTTGCACAACTAGTCGGTCACCGTCCATACCATATGCTCCCCAGCTTGTGACACCATAACCCTTTTCTCGCAACGTCCGCGTAAAAGCTAAATCAGGATTTGAAGAAGTCACATGTACTGTAGTATAACCAAGGGCTAATCGCTCCTCTATTTTGGACCCAACGATTACCCCGATTCCATAACCGAGTCCATAAGCAATAAGATTTTCAATTTGACCTAGATTATCCAAAACTAGACCAAGCCCAACCGTATAAATCATAATTTCAATAGTCCCGATCGCAGCCGCAATATACTTCTGACCTTTTAAAGTTAAAATCATTCGAACCGTAGAGAGTGAAACATAAACAATATTAATCGCTAAAATAATTAAAATCATTGTCATTGCACTTTCTAGCATCGAGATACCTCCACATCTCATTTTATTCGACTTAACATTAATTTTTCAATTTGTACCCGTTGTTTTTAAATCGACTTGTACTCACAGCTTCACTATAATTTTTCCAATATTTTTATTCTCCTCCATATATTCATGTGCTTGGCTCATCTGATCAAAATTAAAAACGCGGTCGATCACTGGTTTTAATTGATTATTTTTAAATAATTTGGAGGTTTCAGCAATAAATTCTGTTGCCAGTTTAGCTTTATATTGATCATTTCGAGGAGTAAGCAATGTACCTGTTAGTTGGATCCGCTTAGTCATCAGTTCTGTTAAGCTTACCTGTTCGACGGTTGATCCGCCTAAGGTTCCGATTAAAACCCAACGCCCATCTACACTAAGACTAGCTAAGTTCTTTTCCCAATAAGATGCTCCAATGAAATCAAGAATTAAATCAACACCTCGATCATCAGTTGCCTGCAAAACCTCTTGATCAAAAGCTTGTTCTTTATAATTAATGCAATAACTTGCTCCAAGAGTCTTTGCCGTATTAAGCTTTTCTGTTGTTCCAGCCGTTATAATCACATTTGCGCCTTTAAGCTGTTTCGCCAATTGAATTGCTGCTGTTCCAACACCGCTCCCGCCCGCATGAATTAGAACGGTTTCGTCTTCTTGCAAATTTCCCAACCAAAATAAAGTTTGATAAGCTGTCAGGAAAACTTCAGGAATGGCTGCTGCTTGTTCATATGATAAATTGTCTGGAATAACCATCGCTCGATCTGATGGGATGAGTGCATATTCAGCATAAGCACCTCCACTCACTAACCCCATCACTCTTGTTCCTTTATCAATATTTGAGTTTGGATTAGACTTTTCAACGACTCCCGCAACCTCTACCCCTAAAATAGGTTGTTCCAAGTGGTCAGTGTTACTTTCGCGTTTAATTACATCAAGTCGATTGACACCAACTGCTTCAACTTTAATTAGTAATTCTTTACCATTAGGAATGGGGCTAGGCCGTTCCGTTATTTGTAATTGCTCAGCGCCACCCGGCTGTTTAGCTATGATCGCTTTCATTTAAAATCCTCCTTAGGATGATCTATTTGATTAATTTTGAAAATGCGGGTCCCATTTTTAAGCAATCTATTGTAAGGTTCATTTATAATTTTACAAGGATTTAGTGAGGAAAGCAAAAACCCAAAACAGGAATGTAACGAGAAAAGAGAATGGTTTTTATTCCGCTTTAGTCTGATCTGCACAAGTTCTGCAATTCAAAAAGCGTGTCCACTCTAATGGAGACACGCTTTTTCAATACTAACTATATCTATATTATGCTAAGAAGATTAAAAACAGAACAAAGACAGCCGATAACACCCACATAATGGGGTGAATCTCTTTTCCTCTACCACTTGCTACCATTGTAACTGGATAGAAAGTAAAACCTACTGCAATCCCTGTTGCAATACTATAAGCCAATGGCATAATAATAATCGTTAAAAAGGCAGGAATGGCAATCTCAATTTTATCCCAAGCAATATCTTTCAAGCTTGAAGCCATCATCACACCGACTATAATCAAGGCTGGTGCAGTTACTGATGATGTAACTACACTCAATAATGGTGAGAAAAATAATGCTAACGCAAAAAATAAAGATGTAAAAACAGAGGTTAAACCAGAACGTCCACCAACTCCAACGCCTGTGGCAGATTCAACAAATGAAGTTGCTGTTGATGTTCCTAAAATCGCCCCCGCTACCGTTGTTGTTGAATCAGCCAATAAAGCTTTATCTGCTCGAGGCAATTCATTTCCTTTCATCAAACCTGCTTTTTCTGCAACAGCAACTAAAGTACCCGCTGTATCAAAAAAATCTACGAACAAGAAAGTTAGAATAACACCCAGCATTTGCCATGTAAATAGATCACCAATATCAGAAAAGGCAGTAAATGCTTTACCGAATGTCGGCGCAAGACTTGGTACTCCTGCAAAAATTGCTGTCGGCAAAGGAATTTCACCAAAAATAATACCAACCACTGCCGTGATGACCATTCCATAAAAGACACCACCATTTATTTTCAAAGAAATTAATAGTGCCGTTACAATTAAACCAAAAATAGCTAAGGCAGTTGGACCATGAGTGAAATCTCCAATGGCTACCATTGTACCTTCATCAGCAATAATAATTTCTGCATTTTGCAGACCAACAAAGGCAATAAATAAACCAATCCCGGAGGCAACTGCTAATTTTAGTGTAGATGGAATTGCATTAATAATCGCTTCACGGATTCCTGACAGGGATAATAATAGAAAGAGAACACCAGAAATTAAAACCGCAGTTAACGCCGTTTCCCATGGGATACCATATCCTAAGACAACGGTAAAAGAGAAAAAGGCATTGATCCCCATCCCGGGCGCTAGAGCAACAGGGTAGTTTGCATAAACACCCATAATCAACGTTCCAATAATTGCAGACAATGCCGTTGCTGTGAAAAGTGCTCCTTCATCCATTCCTGATGCGGACAAAATCTGAGGATTAACAAATAGGATATAGGCCATCGCCAAAAAAGTTGTTAAACCAGCGGTAAATTCTGTTTTTACATTTGTACCTAGTTCTTCTAGCTTAAAATATTTTTTCATAAAATTTTCCTCTTCCTTTCTTTTTTCGCCGCAAAAAAACACACCCCAATAGTCGTGCAATCCAGAGTGTGTCTAGCATGTCAGAAGAAGACAATAGTTAAAATGAATAATATAAAAGCTATTTCTTCTATTCTTCTGCGTAGACAGACCATTTACGGTGGTCGGTAGAAACTCTAGAGCCATATTCTCAAGATTATACGACGAATTTAGATAATTTTTTTATTACATGCCTAATCATACTAAGAAAAGAACTAAACGTCAAGAGTCAAAGACGAATGTTAATTGAAAAAGACACACCCAACGTTCGGGTGTGTCTACTTTTATTCACGTGCTTAACAGCTATTCATTCGATTTTAAAGCTTCAATCATATCAACTCTTTTCAATTTATGATGCATCATCCACATCACAAATGCTGAGAAAAAGAATGTTAAGATAGCTGCATAAAAATAACTGGTCCAATGCAGGCTTGGATTAAACATCATATTATCCATTGATACCGTATCAAGTACAAAAGTAAATAATAAGCGACCAAACATGCCACCCACTATAATACCCATAATGGTTAGCATCAAGTTTTCCCGATAAATATACATCGTCACTTCGTTATCATAAAAGCCAAGCACCTTAATCGTAGATAGTTCTCGAATTCGTTCAGAAACATTAATGTTCGTTAAGTTGTACAGCACAACAAAAGCAAGACCTGCTGCTGCAATAATGAGCACAATCACTACAATATTTAAACTAGCCATCGAATCTTCAAAGGACTCAATAAGTGAAGCATTAAAAGATGTTGTAATCACTTGATCTTCGTGCATTAATTCTTCTGAAAGTTCATCTTCCCAAGCCTGATCTTGATCATATTTCAACAGATTAGCATTATACGAAAGCGAATCATCTATTTCAGAACGATAAACTGCTTCGGTCATATATAAATAGTGACCGGTATAATTTTCAGTGATCGCTGCGATTTCGATTTGATGAGTTTGATTGTCACTGTCAACAATTGTTAGTGTATCTCCTGGTCCAATCTGAAATAAGTTCGCCAGCCCCTCCGTAACAATCGCTCCCTCATCATTTAATTGATGAGGCTGATCAGACGTTCGCTCTTTTAATCGAATAAAATCATTGAATTGATCTGGATCATTGGGGACTAACACATTGAGTTCTTGCGTTTTCATTCCTTCTTGACTCACTTCAAATTGCTCTTGGAAAATCGCTAAATGTTGGTCTATGCCGTCATAGCCAGCTATGAATTGCCGGTATGAATTCTCTTCATCTTCAGAAGCCTCATCATCAAGAATAACCATTGCGTTATAGTCCATCACTTCGCCAAATTGTAAATCAACGAGTCCCTCAACAGCTCCTTTTATCCCAAAACCAGCAATAATCAAGGCAGCACAACCAGCGATACCTATGATTGTCATCAACATTCTCTGTTTATATCTGAATAAATTACGAGCAGTCACCTTTTTAATAAAATCTAATCGGCGCCACAATACCGTTATTCGCTCTAGTAAAATACGTTTCCCAATTTTCGGTGCCTTTGGTCTCATCAACACTGCTGGTTGACTTCTAAGATCAACACGAAGCACAAACCATGCTGTAACCACCGTTGAAATTACTGAAATGGATGCTGAAATTAGAGTATAAGACCAATAATTGGTTAAAATGATATTGGGCAGATCATATAACATCCCATAGGCGTTGAAAATAATCCATGGTAAAGTGGTATAACCAAAAACTAAACCAGCAATTGTTCCTAATAAACTTGCACTCGTTGCATAAACATAATACTTCATTGAAATTTCCCAATTGCGGTAACCTAATGCTTTTAAGGTTCCTATCTCACCACGCTGCTCCTCAATCATCCGAGTAATTGTCGTCAATGTCACTAGTGCTGCTACTGCAAAGAAGACAACCGGAAAGATAGAAGCAAGTTCACTTAATCGAGTCGCATTTTCCTCATATTCTAGAAAAGCACTATTATCTTCTCTTAACAAAGTAAAATAAGTGGGTTCTTCTAATTCAGCCAATTCTTCGCGGGCTTCAGCCAATTCAGCTTCGCCTGATTCAATTTCCTCAAGAGCATCTGCAGATTCTTCTTCAAAAGTAACGAGCCCTTCTTCATATTCCTGCTCAGCTTCTAATAAATTTGCTTCTTCTTCAGTAAGTAAATCAAGTCCCTCATTGTACTCTTGCCAGCCTTGATCTAGCTCTGAGCGAGCCTCTGTTAATTCTGATTCAGCGTCAACTCGCTCCTGTTCCATCAATTCTGCTTGCTGATTTATTTCTTGTCGGGCTTCATCCACTGCCTCTTGACCAGCTTCTAATTCAACTCGCCCTTCCTCTAAAGCTGCACTTTCCGCTTCAACTTCTTCACGAGCTTCAGCTAATTGTGCCAAACCTTGTTCAATTTCTGTGCTAACTTGTTCCAGAGCCTGTTCAATTGACTCTTTGGGTAGCTCCTCGGCAAAATAAGCCGCTAATAAATCAGCTAAAGTCGCTCCATTTAATTCAATCGCTTGTGTTTCCGCTAAAATCTTCTCTTTCACTTGATCAGGAATCCAAGCTATAGGCAGCTCAAGTAAATCTGACAATTCCTCTGTTAATAACTCCCAATCTGCTTGCCGATTTAGAAGTTCTTCATGCTGATTGTCAATAGCTACAATTGCTTGATTAAGTTCTGTTTCTCCTGCTTCAAGTTCTTCGAAAGCTTGATCGAGCTTTGTTTGCTCTTCTTCAAGCTCACGACGCCCTTGTTCAAGTTGTTCTTCCCCCTGGTTCATTTCCTGATTAAAAGCAGCTAAGCCTGCTTCGTAATCCGATTCTCCTTGAGTCAACTCCGTGTATGCTTGATCAAGTTCGTCCCTCGCCTCAGCTAAGGCTGACTGACCCTCATCTAATTGCTCACGAGCCTCAGCCAAATCTGCCTTAGCCTCTGCTAATTCAGCTCTACCTTCAGCAATTTCTGCTTCAACCTCACTCATCTCTTCCTCAGCCTCTGTACGAATCTCATCCAGACGCTCTGGTGCATAATCTTCTAAAATTTGCTCAATATCTGAACGGTATTCACGCGTTCGATTTTGATACTGATCGCTAAAGGTATCTTCCTCTTGCAAGCCTGTAAATGTAGCAAATAAATCTGTATATACGGATAAGTTAAAATCTTCTTCTCTAATGACACCGAACGCGTCAACTTGACCTCCACCAATAGAAGTTTGACCACGTGAGCCCTTAACAAAATAACGTGGACTCTTAACAAAACCGACAACTTCAAAGGTTGTTTCATTAAACTGTTCAGTTAAATCAGTATGATCACGGTCGGGATAAAGTGTTATTTCATCCCCAATTTCGTATTGGTTATGGAGGATATCATAATCATCTAAGGCAATTTCACCACTTTTTTCTGGTAGTCGACCACTCTTAACCAGATATTGATTCAATTGATTATCCTCATGGTAACTGATCAATTTCATGACCAGACGATTGTCGCCAACCAAGACATCCTGACTATAGCCTGGCTCAATCAAGTCAACTGGCTCATAATCATTTAATCGTTGGATTTCTTCATCCTCAATTCCCATCGTCGATTGAACATGAAAATCATATAACATTTGGTCATCAAAGTACTGATCTAATGTTTTTAACATATTAGGTCCAGTTGCTTGCAGACCAGCAAAAAAGCCAACACCTAAAATAATTAGAATGAAGATGGATAAGAATCTAGCCTTTGACGTCAAAATTTCCTTAAATACTAATTTATGCAATGCTGTTTTTCTCATCACGCCTCACTTCCCCTTACCATTCAATTTCATCTACAGAACGCGGACGTGGATTGATAACTGTTTCTCTTACCTTAGCGTCATTAATATAAACCACTCGGTCAGCCATTGAAGCAATTGTAGAATTATGCGTAATGACAATTACTGTCGTCTTTGTTTCTCTCGCCGTCTTTTGAAGCAGTTTTAAAATTTGCTTACCTGTCTCTACATCCAGTGCACCTGTTGGTTCATCACATAATAATAATTTTGGGTTCTTTGCTAGCGCACGGGCAATCGCTACACGTTGTTGCTCCCCACCAGATAGCTGAGCAGGAAAGTTATCCACCCGATGTGATAAACCAACGCTTTCTAAAACTTGATCAACACCCAGTGCTTGTGGGGAAATTTGCGTCGCCAATTCAAGATTCTCTCTTGCTGTTAAATTAGGGACTAAATTATAAAATTGAAAGACAAACCCAATTTCATCTCGCCGATATTGGGTCAGCTCCTTTGTTGAGTAATTGGCAATATTCTTGCCATCGACCCAAATCTCCCCCTCATCTACTTTATCCATCCCGCCCAAAATATTGAGTACAGTTGACTTTCCAGCACCACTCGGTCCTAGAATAACTGCAAATTCTCCTGCTTCAATCTCGAAAGTAATTCCGTTATTTGCAACAATGGTATTTTCACCCATCTGATACCGTTTATATTCATCAACAATTTTTACATAACTCATGATATTGTCCCCCGTATTTATGTTTATTTAGAAAAGACGCTAACATTCATTGTACTATATTTCTAAAAGTCAAACACAGATGGTGCCTTAGCTCAGCAACTTTTTATCAAAAAACAAAGTGACTCTATTATCACTTGAATGTTTAGCTTTTCTAATTGGTATTGTAGATATTCACTTTCGATGTTACACTTGTATCGTCAGTACAATTGTATTACCATTTTTAAAAACTTACAATATCATCTATCTCGGACTATACAAAAAAGGAGCATTTGTAATGTCAAAAAAAACTGAGCTTCAACGTAAAGAAGTTCTTCGTCTATCAAACGAAGAATCCAATCTTTTCACAAAAGAATGTATTGAAACAGCATTATTGGCTTTAATGAAAGAGAATGACTTTAAAGATATTTCGATTACAAACATCGTTAGTCGTGCTGGCGTTTCAAGATCAGCTTACTATCGCAATTATTCATCAAAAGAAGATATCCTAAAAAATTATTTGCATACCGTCGTACAAACCATTACCAATTCTTTAGATATACAAAAATATTATCATAATGACCTTAGTTTTTGGCTTTCCATATTTAATCGCGTTAGACCTTATTCAGCTAAATTCTTAACCCTACTCAAAGCTGGATTTGATGGGGTTATTCTTTCAAGCATTAATAAAATCTTACTAGATAAATTCTCAGAAGGGCAGGTTACATCATTAGAAAGATATAAGGTATTTTTTTGGAATGGGGCATTCTATAACTTGCTTAGGGAATGGATCTATTCTGATTTGAAGGAGTCAGACCAAGAAATGGCTGAAATTTGCCAACATATTATTAAACAGTTTTCTAATAGTTACAACTCTTATTAAACGTATTTATGATTGGATTAATTTAATCATAAAATAGCTTTTCTATCCTTACAAAAACCCCCTCAGCAGTTAGCCTTTTGAGGGGGCATATCCTAGTTTTTCTAATTTAAGCTATCGATTACTTTGCACTAACAAGAATTTTTGATTGGCTCTTATCATTAAGTAATAATTCGAACCCATCTTCTACAACATCATCTAACACAATTTTATTAGTAATGACTTTTTCGGCTGGAACTTGTCCACTAGCGATCAAATCAATGACACGATCATAACTATTTGCATAAGCTAAACTTGATTTAATCGTAGCCTCTTTAATAAGAGCTTGGAATGCCGATAATTTAGGATTATCTGTAAAAAGAGCAACTAAACAAACCGTCCCTGTTATTTTTAATGCTTCTAAACATGTATCAAATGTTGCTTGAACACCTGCACATTCGATCGCAACATCTACTCCAGTATTGTTTGTATCTTTCATAATTCGCGCAACAACATCTTCTTTGGTAGGGTTTAAGGGTGTGACGAAGCCAAAGGATTTCGCTAATTCTAAGCGCTCTTCAGCAACATCACTGACATAAACGTCGGTTGCACCTGCTGCCCGAGCACATAAAGCCGTTAATAAACCAATTGGACCTGCTCCTGTTACTAATACCTTATCACCAGCTTTGACCCCTGCAACCTCAACACCGCGATGCGTAACCGCCGTTGGCTCAACAAGTGCGGCTTGCTCAAGTGACATATTATCTGGTATTTGGTATACATGTTTTTCATCTAGCACACAATATTCAGCAAACCCACCATCATCAGCAAGTCCAATAAAGGCAGCACCACTATGTCGACAAAGATGATAGTTCCCCTCACGACATTCCTTACATTTACCACAGCGCAGATTCGGTTCAATACAAACACGATCACCAACTTTCAAGGAAGTTACATCCTTCCCTACCTCTGTGATTGTTCCACTGAATTCATGGCCCAATGTCAATGGCATTTTTCTGTTTGATAGTGGATGCACCTCGTCTGTTGGCAGTAACCCTTCTGGATGTGAATAGGCATGCAGATCAGAACCACATATACCTGTCCAAGCTACTTCTACCTTGACATCTTTTGCACCGATCTCCTTCAATTCTACATCTTCCACTCGAACATCTTTTGCTCCATAAATTCTTGCCGCTTTCATAACATTCACACTCCTATTATTCTTTGATTAATTTAATTAAAGAAAACGTTTGCAAAATATTCACCATTTAAATCTAGTGAATATGTTTACAAATACCGTCTATTTTTCTATTATATCATTCAAACTAGAATTCTTCGAATGATATGTGTGTTTTTTCACAATGATATTTTCAGGAAATTTTGATAGAAAGAAAAATACCAGAAAAGCAGAATATTTATTTTATGCCACAAACACAAATGAGAGCAATAAGGTCTTCACGATTACAGTCGGATATCCTATCGTAGCAAAGCGTTTAATTTACCCTCTGATTCAGCAAGGATAAAAACCTTCACCCCACACTTATAAAGCATGAGATGAAGGCTGAACAAAATAAATAGCTCTCTCCTATTGAATCGATAAATCAAATGCTGTGTTTTGATAAACTAACCAGCGTAAACCCAGTGTGATGCATTCTTGAAAGTTAGAAACAAATTCTATTTTAGCTTGATTGGGTTGCCTTTTAAGTAACTTATTATTATCTATTGCAGCTAAAAAAAGATCGTCCGCAACGCCATCAGAAGAAATGATAAAATATTCTGGTGCAATGGCTGCATTATAAAAAGGCAGTAATTCCGCCAGTCGCTCGACCAAGTCTTGGTTACTTTCTGGCGAAGGTTTTGATATTAAAGTCGGGAGATACTTGGCTTCTCCTGCCAATGAATGATTCCCTTCAATAAGTTTGCCTTCAGTAAAAAGCGTAACCCCCGGCATACTCTGTTGAGGGTAAAAGATCCCAACAATCGTTTTAGAAAATGAAATATTCTGTTTAATACAGTGACCGATTGTAATTAAATGCGCGTCATTTTGAATAAAAAACGGTAAATCTGTGACTGAGCCAATCAGTTCATTCATATCCCAACCGTCAAATAAAGTATTCCAACTCGATTGAACAACTCCCTGATTGATTTTCCCGGGAAATAACACACCCATTCTGTCTACATATGTGATCCTGCTTAGTTGTTCAGCTATAATTGCTTTGAAACGATCACGTGTAACCTCTGAAAAATCAATAGTAGCTTCAGTTTGAATATCACCTTTTAAATTAACTACTTTCATCTTGATAAGCAAGCCTGGCTTTTTCTCTTGAATGGATAAAAGCATTGCATGTGAATAGTCAGCATTGAAGATATATTCAATTGCTGGACGTCCCATCTCTCGCTGAGTTAGCTCACCTTCCTGAACTACCCCATCATTTATCAATTCTTTTAATAAAGAATTGATGGTTACCATACTAATATTGGTTTGCTTAACTAAATCTGAGGCAAATAATCGCCCATTTTTAAACAAAAGAGCTTTAACTTGAGCAAGATTCTTTTTTCTAATTAAATTTTTGTCCATCATCAAAACTCACTTCTTTGTATTTTCTTATTAACATAATATCAAAATAAACCTATAAACATTTCTCTAATGCACTGATAATGCCATCCTCATCATTAGATAAGGTCACATAATCAGCAACACGCTTCAAATCATCTACTGCATTTCCCATTGCAATACCCATCCCCACATATTCAACCATTGTCTGATCATTGCCTCCATCACCAAAGGCAATCATATTGGTTGCATCAATATCCATTTGAGGAAAAACCGCATGCAAAGCTTTTGCTTTGTCAATATTCTTATCGGTAAATTCAAAATAAAAGGGGGCTGAAAAAGCAGCTGTCACCTGATCCTTAAAAGGTTCTAGTATGATCTGATGCTTTTCTTCCAAATATTCAGGCTGTCCCGCAACTAAAATCTTATTTAAAGGAAAATCCGCAAATGTTGACAGGTCATCTACCTCACATAATTTAAAATTTCCACCTCGTGATTCATATTCAATCACATTAAAATCACCACTTGGTAAGTGTAAAATATTATGATAAACATTATTGACATACATATAAGAATCTTTATTAATCATCGGGATCAAATCAAAATTTTTTAAATGCGCTAAAATCTTTTGACTTATTTCAATCGGCATTGTTTGATTAAATAATACTTTTCCTGTTTTACATTCGATTACCATTGCTCCATTATAAGAAATTAAAAAACCTTCATAGGTCTTCATTTCTAACGCCTCAGCAAATCGCAGCATCCCATTTATAGGTCTACCAGAAGCAAGTATGAGTTTAATTCCTTTTTTTTGAAATTCAATTAAACTATTTTTTGTTTTTGATGATATATTACCCTCTGAATTAAGTAATGTGCCGTCTATATCCAAAACAATTGCTTTAAAATTCATTTCCCAAACCCCTATCTATTATATATATTAAATCAACTTAATAAAACACATTTATTATATCAATATTTTTTTATTTTGTAAAATGTTATTTAGATTGACGATTAGAATATTTAGCGTTAAAGTATATAATTAACAACATTAATTAAGTACGTAAATTATCTAGGAGGAAATACAATGTCAATGAGAGAAAGAATTAAAAACGGAGAGTTATTTCTTGATAATTGTGAAGGATTGCCAAAGGATAGATTAGAAGCAAAACAACGCATGTGGCAGTTTAATCATTTAGAACCAAAGAATTTAGAAAGGAAAGCAATACTAGTAGAAGAGATTTTCGGTGAAGAAAATAGCTCTTGGATCGAACCCCCGTTTTATTTTTGTTACGGAAGAAATATAAAATTAGGTGAGAAATGTTATATTAACTTTAATTGTAACTTTGTTGATGATGGGGAGATCATCATAGGAAATGAAGTCATGTTTGGACCAGCAGTAACCATTGCAACTGTCAATCATCCAATTGATCCAAGTATACGTCCTTTCATGTATGCCCAAGCAGTCACTATTGAAGATAATTGCTGGATTGGTGCAAATGTCACCATCTGTCCCGGGATCACTATTGGTAAAAATTCAGTTATTGGTGCTGGAAGTGTGGTGACAAAGGATATACCCGAAAATGCAATTGCAGCAGGAAATCCATGTCGAGTCATTCGTAACATTAATAAACAGGACATGGACTACTATGGAGAAAATAAAAAAATTTTAGCCGATGATATTAAACAAATTATCAAAATAAATGGAGGAGCAGGAAAATAATACCCCTGCTTCTTTTTTGTAAAAAAATCTAGTATTCACCAAGTCTTTACGGCAAATGGCTTAGTTACACATTATATAATGAAAGAGATTTGTATTCCTGATGTTATCAGTGCTTTCTCTAGTTTTTTAAAATTCCTTGATCACTCTTACGCTAGTTTCTATTATCTCTCGTCCAAATAGGTTTGATCAATAAAAAGCACAGATTTTAAATGGTCTAGATTTAATTCTTCTGACTTTCCTCTTAGCATCAAAGTATCCCCTACTGAATCTTCAGCAAATTTGTCCCCAAATACAGCGATATCTATAACACTATTTTTAGGATTGATTCCTTTTGTATGTAATCGATTTGAACAACTCCCCATTTATCGATTTTATGAATCGATTGAAGTGGGAGTCTTCCGGTAGAAATCTGTTAAATATATATCGTTTATGTCTAATCGTTCATTAAAACAAATTGTAAATATATCTTTACATTTTTCCTTCCCCTTGCTATAATAAAAAGTAAAGAAATATTTACATTTTAGGTGGTGAGATAATTGCCTGTTGACAATAGAATAAGAGAGTTTAGAAAGAACAGAGGGATTAAACAGTTGCAAATGGCTGAAGATTTACAAGTCACTCGGCAAACACTTACTGCTATTGAAAATAGTAAATATAATCCGAGTTTAGAGCTTGCATTGAAAATAGCTGACTATTTTGATGTATCTATTCATGAAATCTTTACATTAATGAAGGAGGAAGATAGCTTATGAAAAAGAAGTATAGTAAATGGACTCTTGCCGTTTCTGCCATCTTTATATTTATTGGTTCATTATTGGGGCAGATCATTATCTATTTTATTAAAGGAGAATTTAACTATTCAGCCATACTTGGATCTTTAGCAGGTGCACTCCCAATTATCCTTATTAATGCCTTATATGTATATTTCAAAAAAGATCAAACACCTGAAGTAGATGAAAGGATTAGAAACAATATGATTAAATATATGGCATTTTCATCACAAATCATTTTTTTAATACTTATGATTGTACTTGCAGCGGTTTCCGTGATGGGGATGACCAGTATTCCAATCTCCTCTCTATGGATTATAATCTTAGCATATATGATGATCATAGGGATTGGGAGTTTAATTGTAAAGACTAGATAAGATGAAATGAAGATAGGACTATTGCACAATGAAGTATATGTTGTTCAATAGCTTTTTTCTTTGTCAATATTAGAAAACATGCAGTTGAAACATTCTATTCAACTTTTTGGCTGGCCATTCCACTCGAAACACCGGATAGAAGGTCCCTATTCGACATTTCGGATTGAGATTTCACTTGAAATGTATGATAGAAGGTCCCTATTCGACATTTCGGATTGAGGATTTGTTTGAAATGTATGATAGAAGGGCTCTATACGTCATTTCAGCTTGAGATTTCGTTTAAAATGTATGATAGAAGGGCCCTATTCGACATTTCAGATTGAGGATTTCGTTTGAAATGTATGATAGAAGGGCTCTATACGTCATTTCAGCTTGAGATTTCGTTTAAAATGTATGATAGAAGGGCCCTATTCGACATTTCAGATTGAGGATTCGTTTGAAATGTATGATAGAAGAGCTCTATACGTCATTTCAGCTTGAGATTTCGTTTAAAATGTGCGATAGAAGGTCCCTATTCGACATTTCAGATTGAGGATTTCGTTTGAAATGTATGATAGAAGAGCTCTATACATCATTTCAGCTTGAAATTTCGTTTAAAATGCATGATAGAAGGGCTCTATACATCATTTGGGCTTGAATTGATGATCGAAATATTGGATAGGTGTGTTCAACTTAGTTTTTCTAGATAGGAGTTAACATGGTGAATGAGTTACGATATTCACATAAAGGGTCGCCCTATTATAGATAAGATCCCGCAAAAAGTAGCTGTCACAAGATGTATAGCGTATCCTTTGCAACAGCCTCTAATTCCTCGCAACAATTTTATTAAAATGCTTTATTTTCACGCCAAAAAAACGGCATATAAAATCTTATCCAACGATACAAAATGATCTCAAACAACTAAATAGCTGTTTGAAACCACTTTGCAAAAAAATCAATATCTTATTAGTTAATTACCAGTTTCCTCTTGCCAAACTTGTGCTAATACTTGTTTGAATTGAGCAGGTGGCTGTGCACCAGAAACGGCATACTTATTATTAAATACATAGAAAGGTACACCTTTAACACCAAGTTGACCAGCTTCTTGGATATCTTGATTTACCTTATCCGTATATTTCTCCGCTTGTATACTCTGGCGAATCGCTTCTCCCTCAAGCCCTAACTCCTCTGCTAGTCGAATGATTGTCTCATCATCACTCAACAACTCACCTTCAGCAAAGTGTGCAGCATAAAACCTTTTAAAGAATTCATTTCCTTTGCCTTGTTCCTTAGCGTACTGAAAAGCATGGTGTGCAGGAATCGTGCTAGAAAATTTTGCTGTATCATAATCAATAACTAGACCTGCATTTTCTGCCATGTTTACAACATTTTCAAACATTCCTCTCGCCTCTTCTACAGATATGCCTTTCATATTGGCAAATGTTTGATAATAGTCTTCATTTGGATCATGGACAGCATCTGGTGAGAGAAGAAAACTTTTATATTCAAATTCCACTTCATCTGCATGTTGAAAATCAACTAATGCTTCTTGCAAATGAGCTTCACCTATATAACAAAACGGGCACATGAAATCAGACCAGATTGTTATTTTCATTCGTTTTTCTCCTCTTCTTGAGTGACTGGACCACAAACTCCAGTTTCTATATCACATACAAAAGCATCTGAATCAGCAAAATCAAGAGATTTTAATTCTTGAATTGGCTTAAGATTAAAAGCAGTTTTTGCTTGGAAATCATTCTCTTTTAAAGCTTGTTTTTTCTCTGCCATCTTGCACCCTCCTTGTTATTCTAATTCACATTCAAATTGAGAAATATCATTGAATTTCACATAATTATTTATGCAAAATCTTCTTCATTAGCTATGTTTGATTCTATTATAGATGATTTCTCTTAGTGATTAACAATCATGTGCTCATTTAATGGCAGGAGTTTGGATTTTAATAAAAAATACAATCGATGACAAATATCTTAGGAAAATGTCATAGTTCACCCTCGCCTTTCCAAAAGACAAAGGCTAAATATCAAATCGATCGAAATCAACGCAATAGGCAACTTGATCTGATCAGCAACATAGCCTTATCCTTTCCAATGGTAGCAAATAGCAGTTGAGTTTCATTCACTGTATTTTCTAACCAATCAAGTCATTAGTTCTTTTCTTCCCTAATCCCTCAATATTAGCTAGATTTTGAGTGGGAAAATTTAAAGCTAGCAACGACTGTGGCTGATCCGGTTACTGTAGAAATTGAAAGTAGCCCGATTTTTTTACTGATTCTATTAACATCCATTACATACACCGTACTTCCTTATTTATTTGACGGTAACCAATTCATTAGAACCTCAGTCGATCAATTATTATATCCTAGCTTCTGTTTTAAAATAGTCAAAACACCCTCATCATCGTTAGACGGAGCAACATGTTCAGCGATTTTCAAAACTTCTGGACTAGCATTGGCCATGGCATAGCCATAACCAGCATATTTCAACATCTCTATATCATTTCCCCCATCACCAAAAGCGATGATATCAGATGATGGTATTCCCCAATTCTTTTGTAATAAACTCAAACCATTCGCTTTATGTAAACCTGGGATAATTAAGTCAATTGATCTATTCCCACTCGAAACAGCAGAAACTTCACCAGCTAGCTGTTCATTTATCTTTTTCAAATAATGATTTGTTTCTTCTTCCGGAACGGCTATAGCAAATTTAAAAAGTTTATCATTTTTCACTTCACGTAATGAGTTAACAGACTCCAAACGATGATAGTACTTTGCCATATGTTTTTTAAACTGCGCTGATTCTGATTCCAGAATATAAGCACTTTTCCGACCACAAAGAACAATGTGAACATTTTCTTGATCAAGAAGAAGATCTAAAACTTTTTCAACTACATGAGGAGACATTTGACCACAAAAAATTTCTTTTCCTTCCTCAATGACGAGCGCACCATTTTCAGCGACAAATGATAATTCATGATGGATGTCAGGGAAGAAAGATCTCAACTGGTAATATTGGTTTCCACTAGCCACAACAAATTTGATCTTTTCCGCTTTTACTTTTGAATAAATCTCTGTGAAAAGCTCCTTGTTGTATGCACTTTTTGAATTTAAAAACGTTCCATCCATGTCGACCGCAATCATTTTTAACATTAATTATCCCTCCATATTTGCCTAGCCATTTACAATCATTTACTAAAGCAACATTATAAATGTGGTTTAATAAGTTGTCAATCAGCAGTAGTAAACAAAACTTTTCAACTTAAATTTTCTCTATTTAAGAATATTAATTAGCAGGCAACAACACCCTAAGGTTAGCAGGTTTTAGAACACAATCTAAAACAAATGATAACAGATTAAATAAAAATATTTTTATTGATAAAAACTTTTTCAGTTTTTAAAGGGTATATAGAGTAGAGGCGTTTAAAAGGGAGGTTGGCACTTTTGTTTGACCGGGATATAAAACTGATGAAAAAAATAAATAAAGGCAACAAGCATGCGTTTAAAAAATTATACGACAGCTATGCAGATTATGCCCTTCGTACAGCTTATGGCATCACAAAAAACAAACATGATGCAGCAGATATTGTTCAGGAAACCTTTATCAAGGTGTTTCGAAATGCGGGGTCTTTTGATATGACTAGGCCTTTCAAGCCCTGGTTCTATCAAATACTGGTTAATGAGGCAAGAAGGTTTATAAAAAAACAATCTAAGCAAGCAATTCCTGTCGATACGGAGGAAACATTAGATTTTTTTCATCAGACAAAAGAAACAAAGGGGGATTTGATCCTTGATCTTGAAGCATTGGATCCAAATGATCGAACCATTCTTATTTTAAAATATATCAATGGATTTAAAGAAAAAGAAATTGCCGAAATGCTGAAACTGAATATAAACACAGTGAAATCAAGACTTTATAAAGCAAGACGACGGTTAAAATCAGCCATGGGAGGTGAAGATGATGAAAAATGATAAGCATGTTGATAAAGAACTCAAAAAAACATTGCTGAAACAAACGGATATTGAACCAGATTTGAAAGAACAAACATGGAGCAATATTCATCAAGAACTTTTTCCATCGGACCCTTCAGAGAAAATAACCAAAACACGAAAAAGGTGGATTTCTGGACTTGCTGTAACTGCTGCTATCTTGTTTCTATCACTAGGTATCATGACAGATACGGGGCAAGCCATGCTCAAAAATCTAAGAGATATGTTTGTCGATGAAAAACAGGAAGAAATCGAATTAGAAGGTCAGAAAGAACCGACAGACGTTCATTTGGAAACAAACGAGGAACTGAATTACATCATCTACATTGACGAAGAGCGATATCAAATGGAAGAAATCGATGGTCGTGATCGAATTGTCACAAAAGAACCTCTTAGTGATGAATACCCTGATGTTTACATGGAAATTCATCGAGAAGAAGACACCACAACAGAAGAAACCATGGAAGCAATAAAGTCAGATATCGAAGCAGAAGGATTGGAAATTTCGAATGAAGAACGGGTAGATAACCCAATAGAAGCTGAAATCGTACAAGGAATGGGCGGAGAACATGGGGAGATTGGACACGAGTGGGATACCCCGATTCACCGATATTATGTAACGGATGAAGTAGAAGGGCAAGTATTTGTCATTAAGCAAGTGTATTTTTTAGAAGCGGCAGAAGGACATGGGGCAAGATTTGACTCCATGCTCGAAAGCTTTGAAATAGTTAGGGGAGGAAATTAAAGCAATGAATGGATTTGTCGGCGTATTACTCAAACAAGATGAATTAAAATTTAGTCAAGCACACTTACAAGCAATTAAAGAATCTAGTATGGCACAAGATACTAGCGATTATTACCAGGATTCCCAAATGGTGCTCTCTTCTAGAAAATCGCCTCAGAAGAAGAACAGTTCCCAGATTAAGATGGAAAATGAAACTTGTACCAAACAGGAAAACCAACATGTAGCACAACAAGAAGATGCTGTGTCAACCAGCCAAGATAACTATCATGAAACTCAATCAGCTCTTTCTGTATTGACCAAACAGGAGCAATTCAATGAAACGCAACCTTTCTCTTTTGCTGAGGGACGGTACTGGTTGGTGTGGGACGGGGAAATCTATAATACTAGTACTTTAAGAAAACAACTACAGAAAAAAGACTATCATTTTCAAACCCATTCAGAGATGGAAACCATTGCTGCCCTTTTTCTCGAAAAAGGTGTTTCTGCTTTTGAAGAACTTCGGGGCAAGTTCGCCATCCTAATATGGGATAAAGAGGAAAAGAAATTATATGGTGCCAGAGATGTATTTGGGATAAAGCCACTCTATTATATGGAAAATGAATACGATATCGTATTTGCATCAGAAAAAAAATCGATTTCATTACTGAATCAGCAAAATAAGCTTGATCGAAAAGCATTCCAGCATTATTTATCCTTTCAGTATGTACCAGAGCCGCTGACAATGACAGAAGGTATCAATAAATTGGAAGCAGGACATTTTTTTATCAAAGAATGGCAGGGCACCATCGAAAAACATCGATATTTTCATACAGCATTTGAGCCAGTTCAGACTAATGAAAATCAGATCATACGACGCATTCAAGAGGTGCTTTTTGATTCGGTTAATGTTCACTTGCAAGGCGATACTTCTATCGGCTCTTTTCTTTCCGGGGGCATTGATTCAACAATGATTGCGGCGATGGCTAAACAAATCGATCCAAATATCAAGACCTTTTCCGTTGGCTTTGATCAGGCTGGCTATTCAGAGATCGATATAGCTAAACGAACGGCGGAAGAACTAGATATAGAAAACATTACACGTGTTGTATCACCAGAGGAATATATTGATCAGCTCCCAAAAATTATCTGGCATTTAGAGGATCCACTAGCAGATCCCGCTTGCATTCCTCTTTATTTTATAAGTGAGAAAGCAAAAAAACATGTAGATACCGTCCTCTCCGGTGAAGGAGCTGATGAATTATTTGGAGGGTACACGATATATCGCGAACCAAAAGCTCTTAAGTTTTTCGAATATTTACCTGACAAACTGCTACAAGCCATCAATAAGCTTGCAACTATTTTCCCAGAAGGCATGCGAGGAAAAAGTTTTCTAGAAAGAGGGACCACTGCCTTAAGAGAAAGATATATTGGAAATGCCAAAATCTTTGAAGAAGCAGAAAAGGCTAAAATATTAAATGACTATGATCCAAAAACAACCTATCAGTCATGGACTTCTAAGCTATTTGATCGAGTGGAAGGAATGGATCCTGTTGAGCAAATGCAGTATATCGATATACATACATGGCTAACAGGCGATATATTATTAAAAGCAGAAAAAATGACAAAAGCACATGGGTTAGAGATTCGCTCGCCATTTTTGGATAAAGAAGTGTTTCATGTGGCAAGAAGTATTTCTGTTGATGAGAAGATAGCGGATGGCACAACGAAAGCCATTTTAAGAAAAGCGATGAAAGACATTGTTCCTGAGCATGTTATCAATCAGAAAAAACTAGGATTTCCTGTTCCAATAAAATATTGGTTGCGCAACGAATTATACTCTTGGGCAAAAAATGTCATCTCAAAGAGTCGAACAGATGATATCATTGATAAAACTGTCATATTAGAATTATTGAACCGCCATGCAAGTGGAAAACAGGACTATTCAAGGAAAATTTGGACTGTGCTTATGTTTATGCTATGGCATCAGGTTTTTATCGAGAATGAATATAATTTTGAAGATATTAGTAGCGACATCAATTAAAAAATAACTTGTCATCCCTTTTTAGGTATTTGTGTAGTATAGCTCCTTTATAAAACGAAACTTCAATCAGTGGGAGTTTTCGCTCTTCTCCCACTGATTGTTTAGTTGAGTGATTCAGGACATTAGCGTCCGTTATCTCCCGCCTAGCTAAATCAACTTACTTCTTTCTTCTATTTTGAGGCAGGAGTTTTACGGACGGTTATCTGTGATAAATAACCTATTTTAGAAAGGATGACAAGTTTTTTTATTTTTACCTATGACTTCGAAGCTTTTTTCTGAAAAAGTAGCCTATCAGAAGAGCAACAATGGCAACCAAGCCATACAGAACAAGATATACGAGGGCTGAATCATTCCAAACGATAAAGCAGGACAATACATAAAGGCTAATCATTATAAGCAGATTAATCCAGTCAAATCCATATTTATATGTGATGTAACAAGTGACAAAAAAGACAGCGTTTGAATTGATCAGAATTAAATTAACGATAACGATCCCAAATCCATCATCAATTTGCCCTATTAGAAGATAGGGGGCGATAAAAAAGGCTAAAAGATAAATGAATAAAGGCAACCCATATTTGCGTAAACTGTTCATGTTGACACTCCCTTTTAATTGAAAATGAATAATAATAATGTATACAACACAATAACAAGGAACAAGGTAGAACCAAGAATAAAACGAAACTTCAATCAGTGGGAGTTTTCGCTCTTCTCCCACTGATTGTTTAGTTGAGTGATTCAGGACATTAGCGTCCGTTATCTCCCGCCTAGCTAAATCAACTTACTTCTTTCTTCTATTTTGAGGCAGGAGTTTTACGGACGGTTATCTGTGATAAAAAGCAGGGATTTTTTATTGATACGTTTAATGTGAGCTTGCTTTAATTCATCCCCCACTTCATCTACCCTCCCGAATTTATCCAAAGTTAATTGTAAAGCTTCTTCCTCATTGGAAGAGATTTCTCGATGCTCTTCGTAAGCTTCTAATAAATTACTATATATTTCTTTTTCTGCCTCTTTACGTTCGAGCGGATCGCTAATGGAACTAGACATTTTTTTGGCATATCGTTTTAACTCATCCATTGTTTAACCCTCCAGCAGATTGTTTGTCACAGTTTCAAGATGACGCCATTTACCAACCAGTATTGATAATGTGTCTTTTCCCTGCTCTGTGATTTGATAATACTTTCTTTTTCTCCCCGTATCGCTTTCTTTCCAATAACCTTTAATATCCTTTGATTGTTCAAAACTATGAAGGATAGGATAAAGCGTTCCTTCTTTAATGGATACTTCTCCCTCTGTCTGTTGATGAAGTTTTTTTACTAAAGCATAACCATATAGATCTTCAGTATTAATTAATTTTAAAACTAAAATTTTAAGAATCCCTTTTAGCATTTCACGTTCAATCATATACATCACCTAACTATATATATAGTATTACTATGCATATATATAGTATCACTATGTATGAAGTGGGTCAATAGATATTTATCCTTATAATGGAGGCAAACGCCATGTTAGCCTATCATTATATTCAATTGTGAAGAAAAATTTTCACTTATTGAGTCTCATTGAATTTCCTTCACTAATTAGGGGAAGAGGAAGTTGTTATTTCAGTAATGATATAAAAAGGTTCATTAACATTTTGAGGATTGTCATATTAAAAGGAACTAAATCTAAATAAGAATCTGTAGCAAAATAGATTAGGTTAACTGATCCATAGAGCTGTTGCTCACCCCTCAATAACTATTTGCAAGAATATCGAAAACAATATATCTTTGATAACCTTAAATCTCATCTAGAAAAGCTGGATAACTTATTGCTTTCGATAAAGAAACTAATGGTATAATGTCATTAAAGAAATAGTGAGGAGAAGCAGATGACTGTTCTTAACTTACATCAATTATTTGAACGAATGTTAGAGGAAATGGGACCACAAGGCTGGTGGCCGGCTGAAACAAAAGAAGAAATAATACTAGGAGCAATTCTTGTCCAAAACACAGCTTGGGACAATGTTGAAAGATCATTAGCAAACATTCAGACATTGACTGCTTTTCAGCCTGACAAGATTTTAAACTTGGATACTGCCACTTTGATAGAACTTATTCGGCCTAGCGGTTTTTATAAAAATAAAAGTAAAGCCATTTTAGAAATATTTCAATGGCTAAGCCATCACAACTTTGATTTTGATCAAATAAAGCAACGATATGGTAGTGATTTGCGTAAAGAATTGCTGTCCTTACATGGGGTTGGTGAAGAAACAGCAGACGTCTTATTGCTGTATGTATTTGACGAACCCGTATTTATTGCTGATAAATATGCGCAAAAATTATTTATCTCTCTTGGTCAACCCGCAATTAATAATTATCGTCAGCTAAAAAAAAGAGTCTACCAATTTCATGAGTTTACTCTAGAAGAAGCTCAGGAATTTCACGGGCTCATTGATGAATTCGGTAAAGTCTATTTAAAAAAAGAACAGGATTTTTCAAAAAGCTTCTTAGCTGACCATACCTTAAAGTTAGATTGACTACTCTTTTATGATTATAGTTGCTTTAAAGCCTTATCGAAGAAAAATAGCTCTCACTCATTTTTAGCAGTATTTTCAGTGATCTGATCAAGGTGACTAATATTCAATAAATACTGATATAGAAGTTCTAATTTGATGTCTATTAAAAATTGTCTCTCAGTTAACACTGCCTTTAGCTTACCTGTTAGGTTTTGATAGTAAGCTTTCAAAAAAAACTGCTTTGGAATCAACTAAATCCAAAAAACTAAACCCTTTTTCATAACTGTTTTTATCAGCGGAGTAGAAGCCGTAGAAACGGGTAATATCTACTGCATAAGAGCCCAATCGTCCGTAACCCCAATCAATAATCGTAATCTCTCCATTCTCAGAAAGAACATTAATTGGCAATAAATCATCGTGAATAAAAGTCAGAGGAATTGTCTGTTGCCGATCCAAATAGGGTTGATACGCTTCTTTTAAAAGAGGGCTTTCTTTCCCCTTTATGTCTGATAAATTCGTGATTCTCTCCATCAGTTGTTGTTACTCCACTTCAACAAACCACCTTTTTCGAACATAAAACTGCTGTTTTCCGAGCCTAGACATCAAAGGAGCTGTCGATTTACAACAGCTCCTTCTTTAAAAATTTATTCTAAAACTTCCCCATTACTTTCAATCACTTGCTTATACCAGTCAAAGCTATCTTTCTTTATTCTTTTCTTGCTACCTTTTCCATAATCATCTTGATCAACGTAGATAAAACCATATCGTTTAGACATTTCAGAGGAGGAACAACTAATAATATCAATCGGCCCCCATGCATAATAGCCTCTTAAATCAACTCCATCCTTGATTGCTTCACCCATTTGCTCAACATGTGCTCTCAAATAATCAATTCGATAATCATCATGAATTTTACCGTCTACTAATTCATCATAATAGCCAACACCGTTTTCCGTAATATAAATTGGACACTGATAACGATCATAAAATTGATTCAACATTGTACGGAGTCCAACCGGATCAATCGACCATCCCCAAGGATTGGCATCTAATGCAGGGTTTCGTTTTGCCTCTTTACCATTATTAAAGCTATCCTCATCTACTATGCGTGTATAGTAGTATGAGAAACTCATAAAGTCAGCTGTATTTTTGAGCGCTTCTTCATCACCATCATAGAATTTAACATTAACTCCTATATCATCAAAATATCTGAAGGCATATCCTGGATAATATCCACGAAGTAAAACATCAGCAAAGAAATATTCCATTTGATTGCTTCGAACAGTAGCTAGAACATCCTTAGGATTTGAGCTAGCAGCATACTCTGGACCACCACAAAGCATCATGCCAATTTCTAGATCAGCGTACTTATCACGAGCATACTTTGTCGCTAGCCCACAAGCTACCATTTCATTATGGACACCTTGATATTTTGCTTCCAGTAAATTCTCTACTTTGTCAGCGGGAATTCCGAGATGATTAAAGGATTCAAAAGCAATGAGATTAATTTGATTTATAATAATCCACTTTTTAACTTTATTGTGATAACGATCAAAAACAACTTTGCAAAATTTCACAAAATGATCGACGACTTCACGATCATACCATCCTCGATACTCTAAGGTAAGATTAATCGGCATTTCATAATGTGAGATGGTTAACATCGGCTCCATGCCAAGTTCTATTATCGTATCAATAAGGTCATCATAAAATTGCAAGCCTTTTTCATTTGGCTCGGCTTCCGTTCCATTGGGGAAAATTCTTGCCCAGGCAATTGACGTACGGAATGTCTTTAAACCCATTCCGGCAAGGAGTTTCAAATCTTCTTTATACGTATGATAGAAATCGATTCCCCATCTCTTTGGGAAAATACGATCTTCAGCTGCTAAAAGTTCTTTCACTTGATCTGTCGTCATCTCTAAATTTGATTTTTGATCGACGGGTATATCATCACGAAACTCATTTATATCAGCAATACTAAGTCCCTTTCCATCAACATCAAAAGCACCCTCAGCTTGGTTCGCAGCAATGGCACCACCCCATAGAAAATTCTCTGGAAATACACTATTTTTATTTTTCATCTTGTATCAGTCTCCTCTACTGTTTCTAGTTTTGTCAACCGTTTCTCTAACTTGTTGATTCTTTGATTATAATGATCCATAATGTTTATCAACCGTTTCGCAATATTTAATTCGCTATAAATCGTCATTAGGGTATCTTGAGCATGAGCAAATAATACAGAATATTCAGCTGGGTCTCCTTGTGTCTCAGAGGAAATGGCGTTTGTCTGTATTTTATGCGCTTGTACAATATCTTGATTGGCTAGTTCCATCTCATGTTTAGCTAATTCAATATCTGACACTTCTAAATATTTTAGTGCCTTTGTACAATGTGCACGTGCATTACCAGCGTGTAAAATAATATTCATTGCTTCCTGAACTCTTTTGTCTGAAACCATAGTGACCCTCCCTTCCTTTTACTTACCTTCCTATAAAATACGTTCTTGATCAGTGAAACATTTTACCTTCAAATCTTTGTTGCATTTAACGATAAAGCTTTTTTAAAAAAGCTTGTCGCCCCGCTTTACTCATGCTATATCAGTATAAGAAAATTATAAGTAAATACGGGGTGCTATTTTAAAAACCACATTTCTAAATATATCTATACCAAATTTTAAGCATCTGCTTGCTCTTTAGCAACCTCTTGTTTTTCATAAAGTTTAAAGAACGGATACCAAAGTACGGTCGCTACTCCAACACAGATAAGCATTAAAATGATTCCCGTAATCGATTGGGTCGTTATCCATGTTGAAATAGGGAATGGCATGTACCACAAGTCAAAGAGAATGTTTGGAATCGGTGCAAAGGGGATCGTTTTAGTCCCTATCCAAACAATAAAAGGTAGTAATGCACCAATGATCCACATCGGAATCATCATAATCGGATTCCAAACGACTGTACCAAAAATGACAGGTTCATTAATATTGAAGATACTTGGAACGATTGATGCTCGTCCTAATGCCTTCAATTTCGCACTTTTAGAAAACGCCAACATAAACACTAAAGGTAAGGTCGCACCAATCCCACCTACCCACATATAAGCTGAAAAGATGGTTTCAGATGTCACAATATTACTAGCTCCTTGCGTTAAGTTAGCAGTAATAGCAGCCAAGAATACTGGCTTAGTCACGGGTTGTAAAACCCAGCTTGAGATTCCCATTGAATAAAGAACCGTAAAAATTAATGTCAATAAGGAAAAGCCCCACGGTGTTTCGATAATATTAGCTAATGGCATAAATAGTCTCAAAATAGCGTTATATAAATCAAAACCAATTAAACTTGTATCCGTTAAGACCCAAACGATTACTAAGATAACCCCAATTGGCAACATGGCATCAAACCACTGACGAACGAAATCTGGTATTACAGATTCTTCTTTAAAAAATGAAAACTTTCCGAATAACTCCATGATGAGACCAGCAAAAATCCCTGCGACAATCGCAACAAACATTCCACCAGCCCCTAAAGCCTCGTGCCCGAAGCCTACATGACCATCTAAAAGCACCTGTGGTGTGATAATCATAAGAAAACTTATGAGTCCGCTACACCCGGCAATAAAGCGTTGTTTTCTTAATCTTTTTTTCTCCATAAGATTGAATGGAATCAGAAAAGCAATTAAGAGAGAGAGCATCCCCATCGTCCAGCCAAATGGTGCCCAGAAATTAGGCCACCATGCGATTTCAAAGATATCACCAGGAATGGTTAACATGGTAAAAAGTGAACCTAAGAAAATAAATGGAAGTAATTGCATAATTGAATCTTTGAGTGTAATAATCCAAACATTATGATTGATCTTGCTCATTTTAGGTGCAAATGATTCTTCTAACCATTTAACAAACCTATTCATTTTAAACATCCTTTCTTTTTAGAGAATTTTAGACATAAATGAATTTAATAACTAACCATGCACAAAGAATGTATATCGAAAGCTGACCTTTACTCATCTTCCTTTCGAAGCTTACCCAAATAGGCTAGAAAAGTGTCAAAAGGTCATCTAACGCTGCCTCACCATTCAACGTTGAATAATATTCTGGTTTCATAAGTAATACTTTTACAGGGCGATCTTGTAAATAATCTTCTATTTCATCTAAAATATAAGCTAAATGCGGACCGATCATTAAAGCATCAATTTCATCCATATAATTCTCAATCTCTGCCTCACCACGTGCTTTAATGCTAATCTCTAAATTCCGGCCTGTTGCTGCCTTTCGAACATTTGATGCCATAAAGCCTGAACTAGCACCGGATCCACATACTAATAATACATTTAATTTTTTCATTAAAATCAGTTCCTTTCCTTTATTTTTTAATGATAGCGTTTTCTATAAAATGAGTATATAATAGACTTGCACCGTAAACAAACCTAATTTTGCACCCTAATAGTGCAAAATAATAATGATGTTTTTTATTGCAATAAAAGAAATCAGAAAAAACCAAAAATAGAGGATACTTATTCTCCTGCTATTTTGCAATATAATCACAGCACAAGGGGGCATTTATTACATGAAAAGAAATGAAGAAAAAGTAGCGCAACTATTAGTTAGTCAACCGAATGATTGGATAACAGCAAAGGAAATTAGTGATGAACTCGGTTTCTCAATAAGAAGTGTCAAAACCTACATTAAAGAAATTAATACAATTCATGATAATGCTATATTCTCCTCTAGGAAAGGATACAAGGCAAATTTATCAACTCTATCCGCTATATCAGACACATCAAAAAGGACCATTGCTGAAACACAAGATGAACGAATTGCATTGCTGTTAAAAAAACTAATTGATGCAACAAGACCGCTCGATATTTATGAGATTAGTGACTTCTTTTTTATTTCAGAAACGACAGCCCGGGCAGATCTTAATACCGCTAAGCAACTAGTCAAAAAAAGAGCGTTAACGATCCATTCTCACAGAAACCAAATCTATCTAGAAGGTAGTGAAAGAAACAAGAGGATGCTACTTAATGATTTATTTAATTCCGAAGTAGCTACTGCCCTATTTAGTTTTGATACGATGAGGAGCTTTTACGGGGAAGAAAAAGCAGAAGCAATAAGAGAAATTGTGATCAATACTTTCTTTGAACACACGTATTTCACCAATGACTATTTACTGAATAATATTGTTTTGCATATCGCTATTGCTCTAGAACGAATTACCTTAAATCTTCATCTTGATACAAAGGTGAAACCTATGATCGTAGATGATACATCCTTCCATATTGCAAAAGAAATTTCAAAGAAAATCGAAGAAAAATATCAAGTGGAGTATATTGAAAATGAAGTGAATGATCTGGCGATATTGATTGGGAGTAGTACAAATGCCGTCAATTATATGCATATTGATCTCGATAAGATAGAAGAAATTGTTGGACAAGACACAATGACCTTAATTGAAGAAATTATTGAAGAAGTTCGAGGAAACTATTACATCAATCTAAATGACTCAAATTTTAAAGTCAGATTCGCATTGCACATTAAAAATCTTATTTTACGTTTAAAGCATGGGACAAAGATTAAAAATCCAATGACTAAAACAATAAAAAGGGAATGTCCACTGATCTATGATTGTGCAGTAAGTGTTTCCTCTATCATAGAAGATAAGATTGGCATCCAACTATCAGATGATGAAATCGCCTACTTATCTTTTCATTTAGGTTACGTATTGGAATCATACAATGACGTTAACAGGAAAATCAATTACTGCTTATTATCTCCTGTTTACTATAATATGAATAAAGAAATCATCAGTAAGTTAAGTACTTATTTTGGTGAAGATTTGTCGATTCAAAATGTCCTAACAGATGAAAAGGATTTAAGAATGATTAACTGCGACCTTATTATTAGTACAATCCAGTTAAATGTTATTTCCGAAACACCTTGTGTTTTTATTAATCCCTTTATTGGAGAAAAGGACAAGAAGAACATAGGTAATATAATCAATGAGATTCAAAAACAAAGAGAGACAAATAGCTTTAAAGATAATTTAAAATCAGTTATTTCAAAAAGGATTTTCACAATAGATAATCAAGTGGCTTCTAAGGAACAAGCGATTCAAACAGCATGTGATCTAATGTTCCAAAACGGCTATTGCGATGAGAATTATATCAATGAAGTGATAAAAAGAGAGAGACTTTCATCTACTGCCTTTGGTAAAATAGCTATCCCACACTCGATGAAAATGAATGGTTTAAATACAGGGATGAGTATCATCATTAATCCAGAAGGTATAAAATGGGATGATCAGAAAATTTATATTGTTCTGTTACTATGTATTCAAAAGAATGATAAACGCATTTACCATGAAATCTTTGACAAATTATCGGATGTACTCACAGTTGATTCAATCGTTCAAAAATTAATCTCTGTAAAAGATTATGATTCATTTATAGAGACATTATTTAAATATTTATAAGTGACAATCCACGTTTACAAAAACAAATCGGCTCATTTGCATCTCGCATTCTTATTTTAGGTGGAGTAATCATGGGATTGTCTGCCTTTCTTCCGGGTGTCTATCCTATCATTAGCATGATTGTGATCATCGTGGTTATTGCAGTAACAGCTCATATCGGAGTCACTCATTTAAAGAAAAAATATCAAAGTCATTAAGCAGCACAATTAATTGTTTTTGAACTTATCAAGTGAATGCTTTCCACCTATCTTTCTTACTAAAAAACAAGCGGTTTTTACTAGTTTATTAGGACTTTTAAAATGAAGAATAAGTTGAATGGTAGCCCAAAATACTGTCATGAACATTAGAAAACCTCTAAAATCCTTGAAGGATAAAGTTTTAGAAGTTTACTCCTGCTTCTCTTATTCCATTTATGATCGAATCTTTCTTAAACATCTAGATACTTCACGCATTCTATTGTTATGGTATAATAACCAACGAAATTGTTCTTTCTCTATGATGATTATTTTGTGATTCATGATAATATTTATGAATCAGATCATTGAGATCTGATTGGAAATTCTCAAATTCAGATTCTCCTAAATTTAACTTAGAAATCGAGAAAGTTGAATGATCTTTTTTATCACCAAGTGTTTGATGATAATTTTGGTAAGCCTGTAAGATATACATAAAATAATAAGTGACAAAGTTCACCTTTTCATCATAACTTGCTTGCTCCCACTCGTCTTCATCAATTTTGTAACCTTTAGCGTTTATAGCGTAAAAACTCTCTTCTCCTGAACGAGTTTTCTTTTTCTTTACAATTTTTAATAACCCATCTTCAAACATAGCATTTACGTGTCTATATAACGTGGCCTGGGGTATATCTACTAATAATTGATTGAGTTGCATGATTGATAACCCATCTTCTTTATCGATTAATTCTAATGCTATTTTAAAACGGGTTTGGTTTTTAAATAATCTGAACTCCATATCTTTCACCTCATTTTTATCATGTTATTAACCGTTCATAACATCCTATCTTCAATTTTAAAAAATTACAATGGGGCTTACTAAAATAAGAGATTGAATTGGCTATCCATACTGATAGGTTTCGTTAATCCATCAGTAAAAATAAAATATGCCCATTGCTGGCCATTTGACTTTATAATAATAATAATTGATTTTCAAATAAATGTACACTATAATTATCATTATCAATAATGATAATTATAGGAGGATATTTTTATGAATACAGATATGAGTACCTTATATCAAATAGATTGGGGCACGATTTTACCATTAGTCATTCCCATTTTGATTTTACACTTGTTACTTTTAGCTGTTGCTTTATTCGATTTATATCATCGTAGAGACCTTGTTAATCGTCCCATCATTTGGCTGATCATTATCTTGTTACTTAACACTGTCGGCCCCCTTATTTATCTGATTATCGGAAGGAGAATGCTGAAAAATGATCAACATAGATAATGTGAATAAGTCTTTTGGAAGCAGACAAATATTAAAGAATATTACCTTTGATATTGCAGAAGGTGAATGTATCGGCTTATTAGGACCTAATGGCGCTGGTAAAACGACTTTGATTAAGTGTATGACCGGAATCATAAATTACGAAGAAGGAAAAATCACCTTTAATGAAAAGAACATTTTAAACTTTAAAAATGATATAGGATATTTGTCGCAGAACACAGATTTTAAACAATGGATGACTTGTGAAGAATCATTAAGATTCTTTGGTAGCTTATCCGGCTTAAGTAAGGCTTATCTTAATGAACATATTAATGATGTACTTAGAGACGTCGGATTACAAAACAAAAATAAATATAAAGTGGAAGAACTATCGGGAGGAATGAAACAAAGATTAGGAATTGCCCAAGCCATTTTACACCGTCCAAAATTTTTAATTTTAGATGAGCCCGTTTCAGCACTTGATCCAGTTGGCAGAAATGAAATTAAGAATTTAATAAAAAAATTAAAAGCCTATACGACGGTTCTTATATCTACCCATATTCTAGATGATGCCAATGAGTTTTGTGATCGTTTTATCATTATAAAAAATGGAAAAATCATTGGTAATATAACTAACCATGATGAAACGGTAAACAAAAAACAAGTATATTTTCAAATTAATTTAAATGAATCTACTACAGCAAAGATAAAATTAACTGAACCCTATACTTTGCAAGAAATACAAGCGGGAGAGTTCTCAGTCACGAGTAATGAGCCCATCATTTTATCTAGTCTGATCGCAGAATTGGATAAAAATAATCTTGATGTGAATTTTATAGCTTATGAGAAAAGAAATTTGGAAAAAATATTTTTAGAGTTGGTGTCGGAAGTATGAGAAATATATCTATCCTATTAAAAGTCGAATTATTAGAAGCAATCAAAAATATTAAACTGATCTGGTTATCATTATTTTTTGCCATTCTGGGCGTCACACAGCCTTTAATTGATAAATATATGGAAGTCATTATTAGAAATTTCGGGGGGATTGAGGGGATTATGATTGATCCAAACGCTTCTGAACCTCAAGCCAATGAAGTCTTACTCGCTACTTTTTCAGGTCAATTTAACCAGATCGGGTTAATCGTACTAATCATTAGTGTTATGGGGATGATAGCCAATGAAAAAAACAGTGGTGTTCAAGGCTTTATCTTCACAAGACCTGTATCCAGTTTAGAATATATCAGTTCAAAACTTTTGGGTAACTGGTTGATCAGTATGGTATGTATCTTAGTCGGTTCATTCGTTTCCTATTATTACACGATTTATCTTTTTGGCTATTATTCTATCACTGATTTCTTATTGTTCCTTGTATTTTATAGCTTATGGATTCTTTTCATTATAAGTATTGTCGTGTTACTAAGTACCATTATAAAAAGTTCGTTATTTATTGGTGTCACTACGATATTATTATCAATGGTTTTTATCTTGGTAGGAAACATTAATGAAAGCTTTTCATTATTCTTACCAAGCGGTGTACTCACATTGGCAGAAAGCCAACTCCTTCAAAGCAATAGTTCCGGTTTTTTGTTAATGATTGCACCGATTATTTATATTGTCATTAATATGTACACAGCAAAAGTGATTATCAAACGGAGCTAAGGAGAGGACAAAAAATGTTATCGATTAATAGTTTAAGTAAAATATATCAAGGCTCTAATAAAGGAATTAAGAACTTATCTTTGGAATTACATCAAGGAGATATCTGTGCCTTTATTGGTGCAAATGGGGCTGGAAAAACAACAACGATAAAATCGATCGTTGGTATACACACCTTTGATAAAGGGGAAATAAGGCTATTTGATACAAAGCTAACAGATGAACCAGAAAAGTTTAAGTCTATGATTGGCTACTCACCCGACACACCTACTCTATATAATAATATGACTGGTAAAGCCTATCTTGAGTTAATGGCTTCACTCTACAAAATGGAGCAAGCTGAACTAGATAACAACTTAGCTTATTTACTAAAGGAGTTAAAATTAGAAAATGCTGTCCATGAGCTGATTTCTAGTTACTCACATGGAATGAAACAAAGGCTGGTGCTCACTTCATTACTCATGCATCATCCGAAACTAATTATCTTAGATGAACCCTTTGTCGGTTTAGATCCAAATGCCACACACTTTTTAGTAAATGAAATGAAAATTAGAGCAAATGAAGGAGCAATCATTTTATACTCTACACATGTACTTGAAGTAGCTGAGAAAATTTGTAATAAGTTAGTTATCTTAGATAAGGGTGAAGTTGTTGTCAATGATACCATGCAGAACATTCTCGCAGAAGCCTCATTAAATGAGCTATTTAGGGAGGTAACAACAGATGAATAACCTTAAGTTATTATTTTTATTCCGGTTGAAAAATCAATTGAAACTTTCTAATCTAAATAGCTCTGATCCAGATGTACAAAAACATGCTTTTTACACGATTACAGGCTATATTGCAGCATTTTTTATGTTTTTAGGCTACCTTCTATTTATTGCAATAGACTTAAATGTCAATCATAACATTCAGACTTTTTTTGTATTAGTATCATCGATATTGTTTTGGATTTTAGGAATATGGACTATCCTAAGTGGCTCTGACGATCTGATAAAAGGTAAAGATTGTGACTTTATTTTTAGCCTGCCGATTAAAAATTGGCAAGCTAAGCTGCTCAATTTATTTAGTAAATATATCATATACATCACACTAACCTTTATTACTTTAGTCTTTGGTTATATGTTAACTGTTACTTACATCAAGCATTTTTTCTTAACATTATTTTTTATTCTGTTATTGAGTTTCATCATTCCGTTAATCTCAACAAATACGGCTTTCTTAATCTCATTATTCACACGACATTTACTAACTGTCACTAAGCTTCGCAACCATGTTACAGAATCAATCATGACTTTAGGGCTTTTTATGACGCCACTTGTTTATTTTATCTTTAACTCACAATCTATCGACTACAAAGAGTGGTTTATCAATGGATCTATTTTACGGTATCCACTTAATGAAATAACTAATTATCATTTTATGTTGAATATTCTACTTCTCATTGTTATTGCGGTTGTAACAACTTGTCTTGTGACATATATATTAACTGCTTTTCATCCTTTTATTGAAAGCCAGATAACTAAGCAGCCAAAGATAAAAGAAGCCAGTTTGGTTTTTAAGGTAAATAAACCCTTAACTGCACTAGTGTTGAAAGAAATAAAGCTTTATTTTTCTTCACTCACTTATGTGAGTAATACTATCTTAACTCCGGTAGGAATGGTCGTATTAAATAGCTGCATTTTAATTGGAGTTATACCAGATCTTCATGCTTTTTCCTATGATTTAATTGGATTAACTATAACAGCACAACAGCTATTTACATTGGTTACTTTTATATTGGTCATGCTAACTACGACCACTTCTTGCAGTCTTTCTTTTGAAGGAAAAGGAATTTGGATCATGCTAACCTCCCCAACTAGTCTGACTACAATAGCTTTGGCTAAAATCATAATAAATGTCCTTTTGTTCTTACCTGGAATCATTTTAACAGCAATCGTCTATCATGTAACCTTTGATGTTGGCTTAATTGATCTAATCACAATCGTTTCATTGTTAACGATGACATTACTGCTTATTAGTACCGTAGGTTTTCTAATCAATTTGAAATTCCCATCATATAGTTGGAGTAGTGACATGGAAGTCGTCAAACAGAGTAAAGCAACCATAATAACGGCCATAATTAGTATGATCACGATTCCAATCATTATTTCAGTGGCATATTTAGATTATACTTTGTTAATATTATTGACCATAATACTAGAAATAACGATGATTTTTCGAATGTTGAAAAAAATATCAAATAATCATATGATGATGAACTAGAATGTTCAATCATTCAAAAAAACAATGGATCACACACTTTCTAGTGAATTTCCATCTCACCTCAGCTGCGGAGGGGGCCCTCTCTATCCATATTCTGTTTGTTCATGAATAAATCTTTTTGTTCCATCTTCTTGATCGATTACTTTGCTTAACCTGACAACATTGCTGCGGTTACTCGTCCCACCGGAAAGATTTGCGGTTACTCGCCCCATCGAAATCCGTTGTTGCTCCGAGTTTTACGGACGGTTATCCGTGATAAATCATTTTTTTATTGGCAATGTAAAGAATATTTCTAATAGAAATAGATTTTTCGCTATAAAAGTTTAACCGTAAGCAGATTTTCTTGTTTGATGATATAATGCCGTTAAAGAATTAGTGTCAAGAAGCCAATGTTTATTTTTAGTCTGAGTATGAATCAATTATTGTAAAAATGGCAAAGGCACTTAACTCCTAAGGTCATTGGTCTGATTAAGTAAAAAAGAATTTATAATGAGGTGAAAGATAAATGAAATCATTTAATGCCGATGAATTAACAGTAAAACAACAATACAAATATATAATTGGGTCGATTATTCCTCGCCCCATCGCATTAGTCACTACACTCTCCGCAAATGGTGAAACCGTGAATGCCGCTCCATTTAGTTTTTTTAGTGGCGCATCAAATGAGCTACCCTTATTAACAATCGCTTCTCTTCGTGTTGACGGAAAGATGAAGGATACGGCAAGGAATATTTTAGAACGAAAAGAAGCCGTCGTTCATATTGTAGACATGGATATTGCAGAGGATATGAACACAACTTGTACGTCCTTGCCTCCTGAACAAAGTGAATTGGGTCTGACTGACTTTACATTGGAAAATAGTCATTCGATCCAAGTCCCGCAACTCAAAGAGGCAAAAGTTAAATTTGAGTCTATTTTGCACCAATATATTCCGATTGAAAATGAACAAGGAGAAATCATTACTGACTTTTTTATTCTGAAAGCCATTCGATTTTGCTTTGATGAAGCTGTTTTGGATAATAGCTATGTTAATGCAAAAGAACTGAACCCTGTCGCACGTTTAGCAGGAAATCAATACGCTACGTTAGGAGAAGAATTCACCTTAATTAGACCTGAATAGATATAAGAATCATGCTAAAAAATTCAAACAGATATAGTAGCACAAGGTGGTGTATGGAGTATTGTTTAAGTTGCTAATACCTCTTATAAGCTCTTGCTCAATCACCAGCAACATTCATTTATTACATTCTAAAAGTGGCCTGAAAGTCTTTGGACTGCCATTATTCTTGATAGAGGCCATTTCTATCCTAAACCAAAAAGGATTCCATAAAAAAACTCTTTGTGAACGACACTTATTCCAGTGATTCACAAAGAGTTTTCGATTGAGTGAGTTGCATATTATTTGATTTCTTTATATTCCATATCTATCGCACGCTTGATAGCTGGTCTTTCACTTATTCGATCTGCCCATGCTTTTAAGTTAGGATACTCTTGAACATTTAAAAACTTATCGGCATCACTATAGAGGTCACCTTGGACAAGACGACCATACCAAGGCCAAATCGCCATATCTGCAATTGTATACTCATCACCATTGATGAATGCTTTACCTGCTAAATGCTTGTCTAGTAAATCAAGTTGGCGCTTCGTTTCCATTGTGTAACGATTGATTGGATATTCTTGTGCAAAAGGCGCATACTCGTAAAAATGACCAAATCCACCACCAACAAATGGCGCAGCACCTGTTTGCCAAAACAACCAATTCATAAGCTCCGTGCGCTCAGAAAGTAAGGTCGGTATAAATTCACCATATTTTTCTGCTAAATACAATAAGATAGAGACTGACTCAAATACACGAATAGGCTTGTCCTGTGAGTAATCCACCATGGCTGGGATTTTAGAGTTAGGATTGATCTTAACAAAATCACTCCCAAATTGATCGCCTTCTGAGATGTTGATTTTATACAAGTCGTATGCTACGTCATCAATACCAGCTTCTTTTAACTCTTCAAGTAAAATGGTTACTTTTATTCCATTTGGAGTACCTAATGAATAGACTTGTAATGGATGTTCTCCTACTGGAAGCGTTTGTTCAAAGCGACTTCCTGCTACAGGTTGATTGCCCAATTGATTCTTTTCTTCTTGGTTCCATTCCCATACTTTAGGAATTTTATAGTCTGACATAATATCACTCCTTGTACCTTCTAGTATACTGATTTATAATTTTTTAGACAAGGAATCTAAACTTTCTATTTTTTTATCTGATTTTCTCTAGAAGGCTCCTGCTTCAAGGAATATAAAGAGCTTTAGTCCAATGAGTGAGTCGGAGATAAATATCGAAAATCAGCTAAAGTTAACTTCAGGTCAAGTTATTAAGCTATTTTATCTCATTCATTTTGTTCTTTATCAATTATCTATACAGGCTCCCCCGCTATATTCAACTTTAATTTTGACACTTACCAAATGCTATGATAAAATTTTTCAATCATGAAGTTAACTTGAGGTTTATCTATACAAGGAGGAATAGAAATGAGCTATTCAATCAGTGATGTTGCTAAAAAATTAAATCTTACGATCTCCACTTTGCGTTATTATGATAGAGAGGGGCTCATCCCTTTTGTAGAACGTACTGCAAATGGGACGAGAGTATTTAAAGATTCAGATATAGATTTATTGAAAGTTGTTCAATGCTTGAAATCTAGTGGAATGGCGATCAAGGATATCAAAACCTTTATTGAATGGGCTTCTGCCGGGGATTCCACTTTGCAACAAAGATATGACTTATTTATAGGGCAAAAAGCAGTTGTCGAGAAACAAATGGAGGAACTTGAAAAAACTCTTGATCTTATTAACCATAAATGTCATTACTATCAGGTAGCACTCGAAGCAGGCACAGAAAATGTTCATAAAAATAATAAAATAGGCAATACTGTTTTTAATTAATGAGAATGACCTATACATCATAATCTCATATAGAGCATACAAACCTAACAAAAAGATATAGCTAAATGATAAAAGTATTTCATTTGCTCTAAAGCTAACTTTAGGTTGTAAAATAAAAAAAGACTAAAAATTGTGAAGGAATTAGGAAGACTACATATTTAGGATTCCTTTTTGATAATGCCAAACAAAGGGGGAATAAATATTTTAAAGCGATTATTTTTTTCACTGTTAATCATATTATTAGCTTTTTGGACAAAGCCACTTTGGGGCGATTCTGTTCACGAATTTATTCCCGAATCTATTAATGATACATTCCAGTCAGTAAAGGAATTCGCCATTCAAATGATTGATAATAACTTTTATATTGATCAAGTACAAGAGCAATTTCCATCATCTGATGTTCAACAGAATCCAGAGCAAGAACCAGTCGAAAAACCAGATTTATCAATACCAGACGAGCAATCCGTTTCAATTGGAAATATCGAGCTAGGAGATACAAAAGATGAAGTAAATGAAATGTACGGAGAACCTATGCGTGAAAGTGAAAATGAGTACGGTTTAGATTGGTTTACTTACCATGAAAACTACCAAAATTTTATCATGGTTGCGTATGATCATGAAATTGTTCGGGGACTATTTACAAATCAAGATTTACTTTCTTCACAGTTTGATATAGCTATAGGTGATACAAAAACGGTTGTAAACGAAACATTAGGGGAACCAGAAGAATTGATTCACTATAATAGATTTAGTTATCAAATCAATAGCGAAGATGAATACGATGTTTACCGAATAGATGAAAACTATGTCACCATCTTTTACGATATTCATCAAGATAATGAGATGACAGCTATTCAACTTATTGATGAGGACTTAGAAACTACGAAAGATGTCCTCTATACACCTAGTAGTGAAACACTTAAAGAAGGGTTTGAATATCAATTATTCGATCTAACTAACGCTACCCGTATCAATCACGGCCTTACTGTTCTAGAGTGGGATGAAGAAGTAAGAGAAACGGCAAGAAAACACAGTACGGATATGGCAGAAAATCAATTTTTTAGCCATACCAACCTACAAGGGCATTCCCTTTCAGATCGGATGTCCGAAGATGAAGTTGCTTTTATCACAGCTGGTGAAAACTTAGCTTACGGACAATTCAACAGTATTTTTGCTCATCAAGGATTAATGAATTCAGAAGGGCATCGTGAAAATATATTACATGATGACTTCACTAAATTAGGAGTTGGTGTTGATTTTAATGATGAGAACCAGCCATTTTATACGGAGAATTTTTTTGCTAATTAGGTACACTAGTCCCTCGCTTAAATCACACAATCAGAGGAAAGATTAGGCTTCTTTTCCTCTGATTTGAATAACCTCTGACATTCAAAAGTTAAAATGCTCTTTTATTATCATAGCAACCTGCTTGGGCTCAAGGTCTGAATTGTCAATTTTAAAATAATTCTTAAATTGAATTTCTCCATCATTACTTTCTAAACGATAGTTTTTATCGTCTTCAATTAATAGGGATTTTGAAAAGTCTAAGTTTCTTTTTGACGGTTTATGATCAAGTCTATTTTCAGTCGTGTTTCGTGCTAAACGAATTTTCTGTGACGCTACAAGTTCTACATAATAGACCTCTGCTCCACTTTCAGTGAATTGCGTTGTTATGTTCTTAATATAATCCCAATCAGAAGGTTCATTAAATGCCCACATATAAGTGAAGATTAAACCTGCTAAATCAGATTTTAAAACTTCTTCAAAAATCACCTCTCTTATTCTAGCAGAAGCCCTGCCATTAAAATAACCAAATATTTCCATAACAGGTTCAATCGACATATGATTATGAAACAATCTAAGATCTGTTATCTTCGCCAATTCCTGTCCCACAGTCATCTTCCCTACCGATGTATTTCCAATAAGAATCACTAACTTCATTTCAGCCCTCCATTAATAAATAGGTTTCTTAGCCATCTCTTAATATGAATCTACAATTTATTGATGAAAATATATCTAACCTCAAATATAGATAGGCTAAAAACAAATGTCAACTAAACTCATGAGGTTGGGATCATGAAGTTTACGCCAGTATTCTACATTGATTCAGAATTTTGTAATATCCTGTATTGTTTAGGAGTGTACCCATATACCGTCTGAAATTTCCGATAAAAATAGGTAGGATTTTTAATCCCGATCTTTTCAAGAATTTCAGTAACGGGTAATTCAGTATTGCTTAAAAGGAAATCAGCTTCTTTCATTTGTTGTTCTAACTTTAACTGAGAAAATGTTTTTCCAGTCTTTTTTTTGAGAAGTTTATATATGTAGCTTGTTGAAAAATGCATTTTCTCAGAGATATCATTTAGCGAGCATATTGCACTATTTTCTTCAATGTATTTCAAAATAGCAAATATATCCTTTTGATCACAGTCTAGATTTTGATAACCCTCAAAGTCATTTAGTAAATTGATCAATTCCAAAAAAAGGATTGAAAAATAATGCTCTATGATACTTATACTACTTAACGATGGAAAGTAGTGCTCCATTAGTAAAAGGTCAAATACTTTCCGAAAGTTCTTATTTTTTTCCGTATGGAAAATAAGATAATTATCATTAACTTGATTATTCGTTATAGCATTTAGCAAAAAGTTACCTAATACCCCTTTGTCTGCAAACTTTGTTAGAAAAACGGATGAAAAAAATGATTTGCGAAAGACCAAATTAAATACTATGTCATTTTCTCCTTTGTATTCAGCGCTATGAATCACATCAGTATCAATAATACAGATGTCACCTTTAGTTAGTTTAACTTTCTTACCATTAATTAAAAATGTACATTCACCACCATATATATAGCTTAATTCCATGTCTTTATGAAAATGGAGCGGAATCTTTGTATACCGTGTCTCTTTTACAATTCCAATCTTATTTTCTTTTAATGTATTAACGAAATCAAACAAGTAGCATTTTTTATCCTTATAATTTTGAAGATTAAGTTTATTGTAAAAAGGACTTAACTGATTTGGATGATTGATGCTAGTATAGTTTCATGGACACATCTTAGTTAAGTTATTACAATTAATTTTAGGAGGATGTGTCCAATGAAACATAAAAATAACGGAAAACGATACAGTGACGACTTTCGTAAAATGGTTGTTGAGTTATATAATTCGGGTCAATCAGTTAAAAGTTTAAGCAGCGAATATGGCGTTTCTGAAGTAACTATTTATGCATGGATTAAAAAGTTCAATCCAATTGAGTTAGAAGATGGAACCTCTGTAACGCCAGATGATTATGCAAAATTACAGAAACAAATACTTAAATTACAACAAGAAAATGATATCTTAAAAAAGGCTATGGCCATATTCGCAAAAAAGTAAATGATGCTGAAATAACTGATTTTATTCATGACCAAAAAGAAAACTATCCTGTGCAAACAATGTGTGAAGTACTTGAAATTCCAAGGAGTACGTACTATCAGTCATTAGATAAAACGATTTCTAATCGTGATAGAGAAAATAAAGAATTAACTAAAAAGATTATTGAAATCCATAAAGAGAGCAAACACCGTTATGGTGCACCTAAAATCCATCAACAATTAATAAAGGTAGGTTACAAAGCCAGCCTAAAGCGAGTTCAACGTTTGATGAAAAAAGCTGATATTAGGTCAATCGTTGTTAAAAAGTTTCGTCCTACTCCAAGTAAGGAAACTATTGTTGAGCGAGAAAACATTCTTGAAAGAGACTTCAGGGCAGAAACGATTAATGAAAAATGGGTTGGTGATATCACTTATATCCATACACTTCGTGATGGTTGGTGTTACCTTGCATCAGTTATGGATCTTCACACTAAAAAGATTGTAGGTTATTCCTTTTCTCGTACGATGACGACTGATTTAATTATAAAAGCACTAGAAAATGCTTATCACGCACAAAAACCTGATGAAGGACTCATATTCCATTCAGATTTAGGTACACAATATACAAGCGATGAATTCGCTAAAGTGATAAAAAATTTCAAAATGACACATTCTTTTAGCTATAAGGGAAGTCCTCATGATAATGCTTGTATTGAGTCTTTTCACGCTATTTTAAAAAAAGAAGAAGTAAATCATGTTCAATACTTTGATCATAAATCTGCCGAATTAGCTTTATTCCAATACATTGAAGGTTGGTACAACCGCAAAAGAATTCACGGTAGTATTGATTATAAAACACCACAAGAGATGGAAGATTTATATACTTGTGCTGGATAACTAACGCTAACTAAATTCACTGTACCGGCTTTACGTGGAGAGGCGGGCATGATAGCCTTTCGTGGCAAGCCAGGAATGTTTTAAACGAGCTGGCTCCATGGCTTAGAAATCGTGCCCGCAGAGGCTCCGTGTCAAGCCCTGACAGTTTAATATAAATCATGTTCAAAGAACAATTAAAAACTTAACTTATTCGTGTCCAAAAGATTGACGTAGATCCAGATTAAGATGCCAAATCTCACTTTCTGTAGATTGATAAATCTTCTCTGTTAATTTCTTTTCCATTTAATCACCTGTGTATTGAATATGATATAGCATTGTCTTAATTATGACATTTTATTTTATTTTAAACAATACTACAATCTGATATATAAGGATTGACTAAAAAATAATTAGGAGGAACTAGTATGAATGAAAACGCAAATGATAGAAAATATCTGTTTGGTGGGGCAATATCTTGTTCCCAAGCTGATGGTGGTTTTCGAGATGGTGGAAAAGGAATTTCCACTCAAGATTTAAGATTTTTAGATTCATCATGGACTCCCGAGGAAATTGAAGAAAAACATCAAAATGATCCATTTTCCTTGTCAGAATTTCAAACTGCTCTAAAAGATCCATCAACAGATTATTATCCATTTAGAAGAGGGATAGATTTCTATCATAACTATAAGGAAGATCTAACCCTAATGGCGGAATTGGGTTTAGAAATATTTAGAACATCTATTTGCTGGTCACGAATATTCCCTAATGGTGATGATCTTTATCCAAATGAAGAAGGCATTCAATATTACGTTGATCTCTTCACTGAATGCAAAAACCATGGAATGAAAGTATTTGCTACAATGATTCATTATGATATACCAGTAAATTTAGTAACGAAATATGGTGGTTGGAAAAACAGAAAAATGATTAAGTTTTTTGAAAAATATGTAACTGTGCTTTTTGAACGATTAGGGCATCTTGTCGATTACTGGTTACCATTTAATGAAATTAATGCTGCAAAGTTCTCTCCTTGGGACGGAGTTTGCTTAATTCCAGGAAATGAAGAAAATATGGATCAAGAAATATTTCAATGCTTGCATCATCAATTCCTATGTAGTGCTAGAGCAGTTCAAATTGGACGAGCTCTTGATCCAGGAAAACCGGTTGGTGGGATGATCGCGAGGTTTACAACTTATGCAGCTACCTGTAAACCCGAAGATAATATACAAGCCATTCAAGATGATCAATACTCTAATTGGTTTTATTTAGATGTATTAGCTAAAGGATATTATCCAGAATATATGCAAAGATATTTTGATTCTATCAATGTAAAAGTAAAGTTCGAAGAAGGAGACGAACAACTTCTTTTAGATGGTACTGTTGATTTTATTTCTTTTTCATATTACTTTTCGCAAGTTTCAACGAATGTTGAAGGATGGGAAAAAACAGCTGGAAATTTGATTATAGGAAAGAAAAATCCCCATCTGAAAGCGAGCGAATGGGGTTGGCAAATTGATCCAATTGGTTTGAGAATTACTTTAAATCAAGTTTATGACCGTTATCATCTACCACTTATTGTTGCTGAGAATGGGTTGGGTGCTTACGATAAAGTTACAGAAGATCAAAAAATTCATGATGATTACCGAATTGCTTATTTGAGAGAACATATAAACCAAATGAATGAGGCGGTAAAAGATGGTGTGAATTTAATAGCTTATACGATGTGGGGAATTATTGATATAGTTTCGTGTGGTCCTTTGACGATGGACAAACGGTATGGGGTCATCTATGTTGATTTAGACAACGGAGGTAAAGGAACTGGAACAAGGCTAAGAAAAGATTCTTTTTATTGGTATCAGAAATGCATTCAAAATAATGGTAAAAAATTAGATTAATCAGAGAGGAAGATGATCTATGAACAATAAAAAACTAGCAAAAGAAATTGTTGAGTTGTTAGGCAATAAAGAAAATATCTCTACTTTTTTACATTGCGTGACCAGATTAAGATTTAATCTGGTCAATAATTCAAAAGCTGATTTAGAAAAAATTGAAAAATTAGATGGTGTCATCGGAACCCAGATTAAGAATGGACAATATCAAGTCATCATTGGCCCTAATGTTGGAAGCGTTTTCTCTGAGGTTGAAGCAATTATTGGAAAAGGAAAAGATAACACAAAAGAATTGACAACCAATGAAACAAAGTTTTCGCTAGATTTTATTTTTGATATCATTTCAGGTGTGTTTTCACCAATATTACCTGCACTAGTTGCAGGAGGAATTTTAAAAGGGATTATTGCTATTGTTCTTAGCTTTAATACTTCTTTAGATGGAAACAGTACAATTTCTTTATTTAACCTAATTGCTGATATTCCTTTTTATTTCTTACCGTTTTTATTAGCCATTTCTTCAGCTAGAAAATTCAAATTAAATGAATATCTAGGTGTGTGTATGGCAGGAGCATTATTATATCCTAGTTTTGTTGCAACAATAGAAAGTGGTCAATCAGGTCTTACCCTTTTCAATTTAACTATCCCAGTCTTTAATTATGCTAACTCAGTTTTTCCTGTCATTTTAGGAGTTGGTCTGATGGCGCTTGTTTATAAATTTATCGATCGATATGTACCTGAAGTATTAAAAATGGTTGTCGTTCCTTCGATTACTTTGATTGTCGCTATCCCAATAGCCATGTTTATTATTGCGCCAATTGGTGCTTATGGTGGTATCTACTTAGCAGATGGAATTGTGTGGCTGTTTGATAAAGCGGGTATTTTAGCAGGATTTTTACTAGGATTCTTTATGCCATTGATTGTGTTAGCTGGTATGCATCAATCAACGTCCCCAATTCAAATACAAAATATATCTACTTTAGGGTATGATTATTTATTGCCAATATCATTTTGTCATAACATGGCGGAATCAGGTGCTGCTTTGGGAGCTGGCTTAAGGATGAAAGATAAAGAGATGCGTTCAGCCGCAATATCAACCAGTTTTTCAGCCTTTTTAGGAATTTCTGAACCCGCACTGTACACAGTAAATGTTGTCAATAAAACTCCATTGATATCTGCCATGATTGCTAATGGTATTGGTGGCGCCTTAACAGTAGTCTTTGCAACAAAGTGCTTTGCCTTTGTAATGCCTGGAATTACATCTTTACCCGTCTATGCAGAGCCAGGTGGCGGATTGAAAAATCTTTTTCTTATGATATTATGTATTCTTTCTACGTTTGCTATTAGTTTTATCCTATCTTTCGTTAGCAGTAAAAAGATGATAGGTAATAAAAGAGTAGATGTAGAAAAAGAAGTAAAAGTAAAAATTGTTTAACCGAGTCGAGGTAAGTGATTATGTCGCTTACCTCTCTTTTCTATCCATGCTTTCATTATAAAGTAATCTCTCTTAAATTTTACCTTCACATTTCTCTTTCTCATAAAAACATTCAAACTTCATCTATTAGCGTTAGCGATAATTTCAAATAGGTAGCTAAGTAATGAATACTTAAAGTTTTTCTTTCATTTTAAGCCTTTTTAAGTTAAAATTGTTTTAAAGCTTAAAGTGACTTATAAAGGGGTGATTTATATTATTCAAAAAGAACGCTTAAATTTGATCATGTCAAAGCTTGAGCTAAAAAAGTCTCTTAGTTTAAAAGAAATTATTGAATTAACAGGCGCCTCGAGAGATACGGCTCGCAGAGATGTTATAAAACTTGCTGAAAAAAATCTCGTCCAACGTACTTATGGTGGAATTGCTTTGCCTGAATCTTTTAAGCAATTGGATAATTATTTAAAAAGAAGCTCTAAACAGAATCATGAAAAAAAGCAATTAGCCGAATCGGCCAGTCAATTGATTAAAAATAGTCAAACCGTTTACTTGGATGTCTCTACAACAGTAAGTTTTATTCCACAATATTTAAAAGAAACCGAAACGCTCTTTACTGTGACGAATTCGATAGATATTGCTGATCAGCTGCTGAGAAATACCTCATGCCGAACAAGAATACTCGGTGGAAATTTGGATCAAGAAAAAAGATGTGTTGTAGGAACAAAACCGTTACGTGAATTAGATGATTATAAATTTGATTTAGCATTTCTAAGTGTTGCTGGTCTTGGCTCTGATGGTATTTATTATGCTCATGAAGAAGATATAGATTTAAAAAATAAAATTAGAATGCAAAGTGAAAAAGTGATTTTTCTTATTGATACGTCTAAATTGAATATGACACATAACTTTAAAGTCTTTGATTTCACAGAAGTCGATATAATCATTTTAAATGGACGCTTATCTAAAGAGTTGGAAGTTTTATTAAAAAATAATCACGTCCAAATTATTTATACTGAGGGGGATTAATATGATTGATACGATTCTATTTGATGTAGATGGCACGATAGTCGATACCGAACATATCATAATAAACGCTTTACAACGAGCTCTAGAGGAACAACTTGGGCTATCCCGTGAAGAACATGAATTAGAATTTGTATTAGGAATTCCGGGTAAAGAAGCTGTTCAACGATTGATTGATTCCGAAGAAATGAGAAAGGAATTGTTGAAACAGTGGGAAAAGTGTATTGCTAAACTCGCACACCATGCAACACTTTTTCACGACATTAAAGAACTTTTATTAGCACTAAAACAGCAAGGATTTAAATTAGGGCTTGTTACTTCCAAGACAGAAATAGGAATGAGAAATGAGTTCGATTCCTTCGGTTTAAATGATTATTTTGATGTGCAGATAACCGCTTCTGATACAGTGAAGCATAAACCAAACCCTGATCCTATCTTAAAAGCATTAGAAATGATAAACGCCAATGCTAATCAGGCGATGTATGTAGGAGATTCTGTCTATGATATGCAGAGTGCCAAGGCTAGTAACGTACGTTTTGCTTTGGCAAAATGGGGTGCAAAAGATAAAAAGGAATTTGATAATGTAGCAATTAAGTTGGATAATCCTCTTGATTTACTAACAGTGCTTCAAAATAAAACAAAGGAGAAATAAAAATGTTTGCGGTTGAACAATTTCTCTATCATTATTTAAACAAGCCTTTGGAAAGTCTCTTACTTTCCGAATGTATTAGTAAAGATGAATATATCCAATGGATTCATGAAAAAAGTACAATCAGAGAATTACCTTTAAAAGTATTTACAATGTTATGTTTGCAAACTCAAATGAGCTACGAACAAGTCATTAAAGCCTTAGTTCAATTCGAATTACATGGAGAATAAATGATTTGAATTTTTTCGATCAAAAGTAAAATGGACGTTTTCAACGACAGCAAATCCCCCTAATCCCATTGATATAAAGCGAAACTTCAATCAACAGGGATTAGGGGCATACAGAAGCAGATATGATCAAACAACTTATCACATATGGAGCATATCACTCTTTCATTTTGATCATATGTTTTCTCATTGAATTACTTGTTGAATTCCGCCAATATCTGTCGAGCAATTTCGGCATTGCCCCCTGCGGACTGCGCTTTGGTCTGAAACATTTTTGATGTATCAATAAAGGTGCTATTACCCAATACCTCCATCGCTGTTTCTTTTAATAATGTTGCATTCATTTTTCTACGATCTATATGTTTACCTAAGTATAGGGCTTCGATTTGTCTGGCAACCGTGGGTTGATCGTTGCCAACCGGGATAACCAGCATAGGGACACCATAGAACAAGGCTTCATTTACACTATTCATTCCTCCATGAGTAATAAAAAGAGAAGCTCTCTCCAACACCTTTAACTGCGGGACAAATGAATAAACAAAAACATTATCCGGTATATTCCCAAGCTGCTCAATCTTCACAGCATTCCCAATTGACATAATGACAGAAACAGGCTGCTTCCGAAAGGCTTCAATACATTTCTTAAAAAATTTTGCTGAATTATTTAGTAAAGTTCCAAGAGAAATATAAATAATAGGTTTTTTCATTTTAGAGAAATCAAAGTCCCTTTCATTCCGTCCTCCTAATGCTGGTCCAATAAATTTATAATGACTTTTGTCAAATTCGTCAGCGTAAATTTGAAAATCATTAATGGTATAAGTGAAATTTAACTTTGGAGCATTTTTTACGATTTCTTCTGCTATGTTCCCATAACGCAGGTTAAACTTTCTTTGCAACCTTTTAGCTATGAAACGACATAGGCGTGGAAAACGGAAGATGCATGTCATATACCAACCGCCAGTCTTTCCAAAATCATTTAGCACTTTTTCATTGAGCGTAAAAGTTGAAAACAAACGAAACGATGGAATACCTAACTGATCGGCTAATGACTTCCCCGGTAAAAACAGCATTTCATATATTAAACAGTCGTACGTTTTTCCAATTCGCTGAACTGTACGATAGGCAGCCCCCCAACTTTTTATTTCCTTTTGAGTGTTTGTTAAAGTTGCTGGATAATCGTCATATGGGATGAAAGTTGCCCCTGTTTTTTCGACTTTTTCTTGCCAATCAGGAGAATGGACATAAGAAACTTTATGTCCCAATGATATCAGTGTTTGTGCTAATTCTAGTGTTGGATTTGTATGCCCTGAGAATGGTAGATTGACCATAAGTATTTTGACTTGCTTAAACATAGTAAGCCCGCAACCTTTCTTTCATTTTCTTCTCGTTTTCAACACTGATAATAGGTGTATCAAATTTTTCTAATAGGAGTATGATAAAATCAATTTTACTGCACATATCTTCGTAACTAGAATCAACAATAATTGGATCAAGCCATATATCTATTAAAAGCACTAATATTTCAGAGACTTCTTTAGGGTAAGCACAGTTAAACTCCTGATTGGTATTTCCCTGCCGGAGCATTTCTGCAATATATACTGCCAGCACATTTAACGAGTTCCTGAGCGTATCCAATAAAGCAAACGGAATTTTTTCAGCCCACCTATCACCAGTCAATTCCAGTAGTGCTTCATTTAAACACAGATGGTCTATTATATTTTCAATTTTCTGCTTAGCAGTTAGAGTAGGATTCTCTTTCAAGTCTTTCAAATAATTTGTAACTAACTCCTTTTGACGATTGATCTGATCATCTAAAATCGCTTGCTTGCTCTTGAAGTAATGATAGATAGCGCCTTTTGATAGTCCACTTAACAACATAATATCTTGCATCGTGGTTTCATCATAACCCTTTTCTGAAAATAACTTTGTTGCGGCAGCTATTATTTTATTTTTGGTCATTAATGCTTTTTCTTCTTGTCTCAATATACTCACCTCACTTTCTATAAAACCGACCGTCGGTTTATTTTAAAATAACAGATTTTTATTTCCCTGTCAATCAGGTAAAAATATCGATGACTTTTCTGTCCTTTAGATTTATCCTGATCGTTGTTCAATTTATTTTTCATTGTGCATTAGGAAGGTATAAAATCTCAGTTCAGAAGGGTTCGATGAAACAGAAATTTTACCGTCCTTAGCAAAGCTTTGCTTTTCGCCAAGTTTAATGGCCGAGGCTATAGCTTCACTTATACTATCATCATGTGTCTTTGATCGTGCAAGTCTAATAAAAACTCTCCCTTCCAAAGGATCTTTGACTAAGTTTCCTATGTCCTTGAAAATAAAAAGCCATTTTCTTCGTGCGATGTAACGCTGTCGAAGCTTTCCTTGTTCGATGGGAACGTTGAAGCAACACATCCATGTGCTAGTGAGCAAAAGCAAGTTTTTCTAATGATTATTAGAAATGGGCTTAAAACATTCTATTCGGCTTTTTGAATTGAAAATTTGAATAAAAAAACGGATAGAAGTATTCTATCCGACATTTTGACTTGTGATGACGCTCGAAATACGAGATAGAAGGGCTCTATCCAACATTTCAGCTTTAAATTTCGATCGAAACACGGGATAGGAGCACTCTATCTGGTGTTCTAACTTGAAACTTCATTTAAAATGTGGGAGCGATCCACTCCTCTCTATCTCTGATGTTCGCATAAGAGCGAATAAACAGAAGAAATGCTCTACTCATCTAGATCAATTAGCATAAAGGAGTTTTGCCAAACGTTATGGTAAACATTTTACGGTAACTCCCGAATGGACTCGTGAACAGAAATAATGAAAAAATCGACTAGCTTGGCAAAACCTATGAAGATCGCCTATGAAATTCAACATATATAGCCATTAACAACTTTAATGACATGACGATTTTCAAAGCGATAATTAATTTTACATTACTTATCCATATAAAACGTCAATTCTTCTTCAGTATACGGCGGATTTTTCCGAGGACCGGAAAAACTATCATCACTGATTTCAAATCCTAATATTTTTGCAGATTGAATGGCAAATTCTCTGAAAGCAAAATTAATTGCCGTCATAATGTTATATTTCTCATCATAAACTAAGGGTTGACGAATAATATTTTCTTTTTGAAAAAAATCGAATTCATTAAGGGTTTCTTCAAATAAGCCAGAAGTAAATTTAACCCCATCCAATATGCCTGATTTCGCCAAAAGCATCGGTGACGAAGACATGGAACTGATCAATGGTCGATTTTCCATTTTTGCAAGTGGTTGTAAAAACTCAATAATTCTATCGTCTTCAGCAACAGGATAGGGATTAATAATACCTGGGAATATGATGACAGCATAGTCACTAAAATTCACTTCATTAAAGACTTTCGTTGGAGTAACCCAAAATTGATCTTCTGTCTCATATGGTATCTTTTCAGCACCAACAGTATCAATTTGCCACTCTTCATCAATCGGTTGATAAATCGTTAGGTAGTTTGTTAATAAATTAATCTCACTCAATGACATACCATGATAAATTAACACTAAAGCTTTTTTTGTCTGCATAATATTTCCTCCTTATGTTTTGCACAAAACAAAATACCCAGTCCTATTTTCAGAACTGGGTACACTAAGGGTATGTAAAAAATCCCACACCAACAAATACACCAATCCTGAAAATCTGCACACAACTTCCCCATAAGAAAAAAACTCGATTCCACACATTCCTTACTTGCACATGGATGCGTTGGCTTCGACATTCCCACACAACGTGGATTCTTAGTCGAAGATTCTTTAAATGACTCGTTTTTCTTATACTTAGGATCTTAAAATTTCCGCTCGGTGCGATGACCCACCTCATCAAAAATATCCGCTGAAATTTTATATTTCCTAATATTTAAAGAGAAAGTTGCCTCAATGCAGCTTTTCAACTCATTGGCTTATTTGATCAATGTAGGATCCCTCTTTTCTAGTATCAATTAACTTTAAGCGTATCATGATATCGAAAAAGTAGTCAAGTTCTTCCATTTGATTGATTGCTTAATAATTAGATAAATTTATCGATAAATAGTTAAAAATCGCTAACATATAAGCTATTTAATTAACTTCTCCAATTATTCAGTCAGCAAATTTCCTTCTTCAAGGCAACTTCTAATCAGTTGATAGAGATTTTCTAAAGTCGCCAGTTCTTCAATATCCATCCCCTGCAATTCACAGATCTGCATAAGAAGGAGAGCACCAAATTTATGCATTAAAAGATGGTTACTTAATTTTAGGATAAAATCATCGTTTTGGTAATCGCCAAAATAGGCTTGCATCATTTCTGGATCGCAACCAAAGAGCCCAAATGTCATATACGGCCACTCATAGGCTGGTGGTGCAAGATGACTATCGGCAAAATCAATCACGTAAATTTGGCTTTGCTTATTTACAATTAAATTTGCAGCTTTTAAATCACCGTGTACATAAACTGGATTTTCAAATGATAGATTCTTTAAAACTTCTTTCCGATCTTGATTGAACCTTTCCGGGAAATGATCCCAACGCTGATTTGATAGACAATCATTAAGTGTGACTACCGGAATGCCATCATCATTTAGAGGTACATTCAAAGCTCGCATCACCTTCTTGATTTCATAGACATATGGCAATCTTTCTTTGAGTGGAAGATTGACAAAATCATCACCATCAATGCACTCCATAATAATATAGTGAAAACTATATTTATCATGAATGACTCCTGAAGCAATCAGCTTTGGTGATCGAGTCACTTGATTCACATATTTTAAGGCTGTTTTCTCTATAGCAAAGGCTTTTGGATTGGCAAATTCAGTTTCTGCTGGTGCAAATAGCTTAATCACAAAATCCTCACCTACACGGAAGATTGCATTTGATCCGGGCGTAAGCTTGTTAATATCTGAGTATGGTAAGCTATGATTGTTAAATATTGCTTTTACTAATGACTCAAAGGCATGAGTATTCTGATAAATCTCTAGCCATGATTCGATTCCATCAATCGTTGAAGTAAAATACAAATTAGTTCCCCCGTATATTCAATTATTAGTGATCATGCTTCATTCGGAAACATCACCAAACACTCCTCCTCGCCTGAATTTAAGGGGGAGGAATGTTGTTGATTATCAAACTAATTAGTGATTCTCCCATTCTTCACGCAGTATACCCATGCGGATCGAATCATAGTATTTTCCGTTATAATACCTGACTTTCCGAATTCGTGCCTCCATTTGCATCCCTAGTTTCTCAGCCACTCGAATCATTCGCTGATTACCAGACCAGGTCGTTAGGCCGACACGAACCAGTGGTAATTGATTAAAAAGATGGTTAATCCACAAATTTAAAGCACGTGTACCGACACCTTTTCCCCAAGATTCCGCTTCATGTAGGACAATGCCGATTTCAAGCCAACGTGAAGGCTCATGCTCCCAATAATAAGAAACCGTTCCTCGAACATCTCCATCGACTTCAATCACCCAATAATTTTTACTGGCTATCCAATCTCCTTGTTCAGATACAAAAGTTTCGTATGACTTTGTCTGATGCGGAAAATATGGAGCATCCCATTTCTTCCATTCAGGCTTTTCCTCTTGGTAAATTAACTCCCATAACCGGGACAAATCTTTCTTCTCAATTGGTCGAATAATTAGATTTTTATCTTTGTACATAAATTGATGAATCTCCTTTTCACTTCATTTTTATTAAACTGAGCTTCGATAGAAAAAATGATTGAAAAGGGAAAGAATCTCTACTCTTCAATCACCTGTAGTATCTGTTTCATTCCAATCAACTCCTTTCATTGAATTATTCTTATTATATCAAAAATGTGTCCTTGATAGAATATGAGGATAGGTTCACTTCTTTCGAGCATCAAATCACTGATTCCAAGCAGAGAACCACCCCGTACGAGGATAAATCTGAACATAGAGACGACATTAAAGGAGCTGTTATTTTGCAACAGCTTCCTCCCCTTCTTTTATAAAACTTTATTCCTCATCAGCCACTTTAATAAGCTGCTTACCAATATTCTCACCGGAAAATAAGCCTAGAAAAGCATCTGGAATGGTATGGAAACCTTTGTGAATGGTCTCTTCAAATTTCAATTCGCCTTTAGTAACCGCTTCTTCAAGGGCTTTGTATGCTTCATCATAGTGTTCTGCAAAATCACCAACAAGTAAACCTTGCATTTTCACTCGTGATTTGACGAGAAAACGTTGAACACGTAAACCGATATCTTCTTCCCCTTCCTTTAAATTATAAGAAGAGATCGAACCACACACTGGAACACGGGCAAAAACATTTAGTAGCGGCCAGACAGTATCTGAAACCTCACCACCCACATTTTCATAATAGACATCAATTCCATTCGGACAGGTTTCTTTTAGCTGATCGGCTATATTACCCTTTTTATATTCAACAGCTGCATCATAGCCAAGTGTCTCTACAATATGAGCTGCTTTTTGTTCAGAACCCACAATCCCAACGACTCGAGCACCGACTCTTTTAGCTAATTGTCCTGCAACCTGTCCGACTGCTCCTGCCGCTCCAGAAACCACAACGGTCTCTCCTTTTTTCGGTTCACCAATGTGCATCATACCAAAATAGGCAGTTAGTGCTGGCATACCTAACACACTAAGTGCGTTACTGGGATTCAAACCATTTGTCCTAATTCTTCGAACACAATTTGCCTTCGTGACATTATATTCTTGAAAAGCAAGCGATCCTGTTACGATATCACCTACAGTAAACTGATCACTTTTTGTCGCGACCACTTGACTCACGATATCACCTGTTAAAGGTTTTCCAACTTCAAAAGGAGCCGTATACGAAGGGGCATCAGACATTCTCCCGCGCATATACGGGTCGACAGAAATATATAACGTTTTTAATAAGACCTCATCTTCTTCTGGTTTTGGAATCTTTACCTCTTTAAATTGAAATGTATCTGCATTTGGCCATCCATTTGGACGCTCTTGTAATATTAATTGTTGTTGATTCACTCTTCTTTCCTCCTTATTTTTGTCATTGTTTTTTCGATTCGAAAAAATAGGATACTTCTTTAACTATTCCTCTCTTTATGGATATATAAACAACTCAAAATTGATCTAGCTAATCATTTGATCTATTTTTCTTATATATCTATCCATAGAAACATGCTATTATATACAGTCAGGGATAATAAAAAACCATATAAACAGGAAGAAGGTTAATATATTGAGAACACGAAAATTATCTGCTGTCCCCTTTTTCACGGTGGGGATGTTATTTCTAATATTGTTCGGCATCATAGCCTGGGGAGTTCATGTAGAAAGCGCCTGGGTAACATCCTTTGATTTATCATGGATTGAGCGAATACAAGGTTCTATATCTGACAGTAAAACAGCTTTGTTTATGATATTAACTGAACTTGGAAGTATGAAGCTCGTTATCGCTTTAACGATTATTCTTGCTATTGTCTTGTTTTTTAAACGAAAGTATGCAGATGGACTCTGGTTCGGTGGGACCATCCTTTTCTGTGCGGCAATTGGAGGAAAAGTATTGAAAAAGATATTTGATCGAGATCGGCCGGAGTTTCTACAACTTATAGAAAAGACGAATGAAAGTTTTCCAAGTGGACATGCAACGGCAACAACGATTTTCTATGGATTCATTGGCTTAGTGCTTGTGCTTTCCTTGACTCAGATCTGGAAAAAATTCATTGTCGGTTTTATCACACTTGCATTGATTGGCTTTATCTTATTTACCAGAATTTATTTAGGCGTACATTTTCCAACAGATGTGATTGGCGGATTTTCCTATGGAGCAGCTGTTGTCTTCATCTCATTCGGCGTTTACCTGGCTGTCCAGGAATCACTTCGCGACTTACTTAGAAAACTGAAACTAAAAGATCAAAGTGAGACCTTTGAAAGATCAAGAGGATATTAGAAAATGAAGCTGTTGCAAAATGTAGATCATACATTTTGCAACAGCTTTTTTCTATGATTGGTCAAGTGTCATGAAATCTATGGTATAGTAACCATTTACGTGAATATCAAAGCTAGTTCACCATTTAAATTCCCCTATAGAAAAGACGAGTAGAGCTTCTATCCGATGTTTTGATTGAAATTGTAAGTCAAAATGTCGAATAGAGGACTTCTATCAAACATTTCAAACGAAATCATAAGTCAAAATGTCGAATAGAGGGCTTCTATCAAACATTCCAAACGAAATCGTAAGTCAAAATGTCGAATAGAGGGCTTCTATCAAACATTTCAAACGAAATCGTAAGTCAAAATGTCAGATAGGAGGTCTCTATCAAACATTCCAAACGAAATCATCAGTCAAAATATCGAATAGAGGGCTTCTATCAAACATTCCAAACGAAATCATCAGTCAAAATATCGAATAGAGGGCTTCTATCAAACATTCCAAACGAAATCATCAGTCAAAATGTCGAATAGAGGGCTTCTATCAAACATTCCAAACGAAATCATCAGTCAAAATATCGGATAGGAGGCTTCTATCAAACACTTCAAATGAAATCGTCAGACAAAATGTCGGGTATAACCCTTCTATCCCGCATTTTAAGCAAAACTCCAGGCTCAAACGTTGAATAGAAAACTTCCAATATTGATAAAGAAAAAAGCTATTGTACAACTCATTCTTATGCAACAATTTTCAAGATTTGTTATTAATTGAGTAATACGGATTCTTATGGAGGCATTTGGATTATTAGCGAAAAGTGAGGTTTGAATGCAGACTGTTAAATCTGCTTGCGAATCTTTAGATTTGCACTTGATTACGCATAAACAAGTGAATTCATGAGCCTTTATCTTTTCTTCACATTGGACACAATCAGCCTCACTCGATGCACTAAATATATAGCTATTCCATGATAAACTATACTTACAGATTTCCTTTCTCTTCTAATGATATCTTTTCTATCGTAAAACTTATTGATCGAATATGGTATTGCAAAATTTTCCAATACGAATTAAGAGATAGTCCCAAACACAACTATGCCAAAATATTAAATAAGTAAAAGACAACTATTTCTGCCCTACCTCATATCTATGCTCTTGTTTCTTATAAACCTTAAAAGGGTATAATATTACTATAATTAATAGCTACTTACTTTAATTTACAATATCTTTCATGTTAAAATTAACGATAAACAACCCTACTGTCCAAGGAGGATTATTGATATGAAGAAATTCATCGCTTCAACAATAGTTATACTGTTATTAACAGCTTGTGGGACAACGGATGATGACTCTAGTGATTCAGGCACTGAAAATGATGCGAATTTTAACGAAAGTGATTATCAAAAAATTATTTCTGCTAATAATGGACTGGGCTTTGATTTACTAAAAGTGGTTGATTCCGATGAGAACGGAAACATTTTTATTTCACCGACAAGCTTATCCATGGCACTCTCCATGGCCTATAACGGAGCCGATGGCGAAACGAAACAAGAAATTGCTGATACCCTGCAAATAGAAGAGCCAGAAGTCGATGAACTGAATCAAGCAAATGCTTCATTGATATCGATGATCATTGATGACTCAGAGCAGGTTCAATTGGATATTGGTAACTCTATCTGGCTCAATAATGAGTTTCATTTTCAGGATGATTTTGCCGAAAACAATACAAATTATTTTAATGCCGAAATTCAGGAAATCGATATTAATGACACGACATCTGCCGATCAGATAAACGACTGGGTCAAAGAAGCGACAAATGATAAGATCGATGAAATAACTGATGCTCCTCTCGACCCTGATATGGTCGCCATGCTGATTAATACGATTTATTTTCATGGATCTTGGACACACCCATTTGATGAAGATGAAACAGAGGAGCAAACCTTCCATTTAGATGATGGTTCAACAAAAGATGTACCACTGATGAAATTAAACGAAAATCTCATGTATATGGAAAATGACGACTTTCAAGCCGTGTCTTTACCCTATGGTGATGACGAGGAGATGAGCATGGATATTTTTCTTCCTAAGGAAAACTCAACACTAAAAGATTTTCAGGAAAAACTGACGAATCAAGACTGGGAAGAATGGAAAGCTGAATTCCAGCAACAAGAAGGGACCGTTATGTTACCCAAATTCCAGCTGGAATACGAAGCAACATTAAATGAAACATTAGAAACACTCGGCATGACAACAGCATTCGACGAAGAAAAAGCTAATTTTGAAAAAATGATTGAGGAAGACGATCCACTATGGATCACTGAAGTCAAGCAAAAGACATTTATCGATGTAAATGAAGAAGGAACCGAAGCTGCTGGATCAACTTCCGTCGAAATAGGAACCACCTCAGCACCTATTGATGAACCATTTGAAATGAAAGTGAATCGCCCCTTCTTCATCGCCATTACAGATAACGAAACCGAAGCAATTCTATTTATGGGTACCATCTTCAGCCCATAAGGCATCACAGTATAAAATTGCTTATAAAAAGCCAAAGGAGCTGCTGCACAATAGAGAATACATTGTGCAGCAGCTTTTCTGTAAAAACAGCTAGAAAAAAGATGTATCATTCTTTTAAATTCCTTTTATCATTTTAGATTAATTCAATATTGACAGGTTTATCAGGAATTTCATCATCCGGCTCCCTAATATCCGTTATAGGCACAGACTTATCTACTTCAGTGAACGAACAATTATCTAGCCATACAGAACCCGAACCAGCAAGAATAAGACCAATATTAATATTCTCGCTTTCCTTGGGAACATCTAAGACACATGCATATTGATTCCATCCAGTTGTACCTTTTATCGGGCGATCAGACATGTTATCAAAACCAAGCATGTTGTAGGAGAAATCATCAATTCTCATCCACAATCCACTCCAACCTGCAACATCTTCACTTTTGATAAAAGCTGAGAATTTCATCCGTTTACCAATGAAGGATTTCGCCTTAAAGGTTTGCATGAAATTTGAAAAATCTGTGCTTGGATCGATATCACTCTGGATAGAGGCTATTTTAATCGACGATTCTGACAGATTTGACACCGTGTTATCGCGCTGGAGTGTATACTTATCCAAATCTGTCCCGGTAAAAGTCCATCCTTTTATTAATGAATCCATTCTTATTTCCTCCTCTAATTTAATCGTGTTTTTCATCATTATTCGATATTGACTGGGCGATTGATTGTACAAACGTTGAAATGAGCGACTAAAGGCTTCATGACTGCCAAATTGATAAAGAAATGCAATATCAATGATCTTTAAATCACTGTAGATCAGCAGCTTAGATGCATTAACTAATCGTCTACGTCGAATGTAATCATAAAGATTAAAACCCGTTTCTATTTTGAAAGCCTTATGAAAGTAATATTTTGAATAATTAAACCGAGTTGCCATGTCATCTAAAGTAAGGTTTTCGTGCAAATTCATCTCGATATACTCAATTGTCTGATGAATCACAGCATCAAGATGCATAATATCACCACCTATTGCCTTTATGATATCATGTTTTTGAACTGCTCACTTGATCGATATTGCTGTGATCTTCTCAACTATTCTCATCAATCCCTTCCAAACCGACAAGCCATTCGTTTGATTTCCCCTGTGCCCATTTTAAAAACTACACTCTTTATCACCAGTTAATGGACAAGCCAATAAAAATATCACATCCTAAGACTTGGGAGTGTGTTTACTCACCCCATCGAAAAGACTTCCATGACCTACATTATCTAGAGCTAATCTCTACTGATTGAAGATTCACCTTATCCATGCTTCTTTACTTTTTTAACATCGACATAGTATAATACAAATGAATTAGATTTCAATGAGATAATTAATCACTATGGAGTGAATTTTGTGAGTGCGATAGGTTCTAACTAGGAAACATTTAAATGAAATAAATAATTGGCAATATTAGGGGCACTTACAGCCCTTAGTTTGTTATGTGTTTATTTCGCAACCTATGAAGATACCTATTGAACGCTATATGCATATTATTTTAACGAGGAACTGTCAGGGTTGACAGGTCCTGTATATGCTTATACTGACAAGCCAGCTACAGGTATCCCTGTGGCTTTTTTTGTTGCAAAAAAGCATTCGCTCATTGAAATCTAATCAATAGCTATCTTCATTTCATCTATATTTTTATAAGGAGAATAGAAAATGAATGATGTAACCTATGAAAAATTGCAATATAACGAATTAAAACAAATCGTTAAATCCTATTGTGTTAGTGAACTGGGAAAACAGCTGATTGATCAATTAAAACCAAGTTCGATGATCAATGTGGTGAAAAACCGATTAAATGAAACGAGTGAAGCAGTGGCTGTGCTGAATACCAACAGTCGAGTCCCCTTTCTTGGGATTTCTAATATTGAAAATATCATGCAAAATCTAGAGAAAGGGGGCATCCTTCAGCCAAATGATTTAGTTAATGTAACAGATTTTCTTCGTGGCTGTCGGAAAATAAAACGATACATGCTCGATAAAGAATGTATTGCGCCTGTTCTAGCTTCCTACGCTCACTCGATGACAACTTTTCAAAATGTAGAAGAGGAAATTGATTTTTCGATCCACAGAAATCAAGTGGATTCAGCAGCAAGCAAAGATTTGAAACGAATTCGAGCTCAAATTCAAGCTGTCGAATCAAAGATGGAAGAACGTTTGAATCGTTTTTTAAAAAACAGTACGAATAAAAAATATCTGCAGGAAGCATTTATCAGTAAAAAAGATGATCGTTATACAATACCAATAAAATCTTCTTATAAACATCATGTTGAAGGAACGATTGTGGAGACTTCTGCCAAAGGCTCAACTGTTTTTATCGAACCCACTTCGATCAGTAAATTAAATAATGAATTAGCGATGTTAAAAGCTGAGGAACAGATGGAAGAATACCAAATCTTAGCTACTTTAACAGGGATGGTTTTAGAAAATATAGCCGAGATGAAAGTAAATCTAGAGTTGATTGGCCAATATGATATGGTTTTTGCTAAGGCAAAATTCAGTAAACAAACAGATGGGATTGAGCCAAAGTTAAATGATCATGGTTATATAAAATTGGTTAATTGTAAACACCCGCTCCTATCGAATAATGCTGTTCCTTTGAACTTTGAGATCGGCGAAAGTTTCCGCAGTCTTATTATTACGGGACCAAATGCTGGTGGTAAGACGGTTGTGTTAAAAACGATTGGGCTCCTAACATTAGCGGTCATGTCAGGCTTCCATCTAACAGGTGATCAAGACACTGAAATTGGATTATTTGAGCATGTTCTTGTAGATATTGGTGACAATCAAAGTATTGAGAATGCTTTAAGTACATTTTCCTCTCATATGAAAAATATTTCTGACATCATTCAGATCGCCAATCATCGGACGTTATTACTTTTTGATGAAATTGGCAGTGGAACAGAACCCAATGAAGGTGCCGCACTCGCGATTGCTATATTAGAAGCCTTTTATCAAATGGGCAGCATAACTGTAGCTACAACACATTATGGAGAAATCAAGTGTTTTTCCGAAATGCATCCCGATTTTATGAATGCTGCCATGCAGTTTAACGGCGAAACTTTAGAGCCACTGTATAAATTGATGTTAGGGAAATCAGGAGAAAGCAATGCCCTATGGATTTCAAAGCAAATGAATATGCCGGAACAGATTCTACAAAAAGCAGCAGATTATATCAATAATAAAGCATATGATCTAAACCGGGTCAATAAAAGTAAAATCCGAAAACCTAAGATCGATAAAAAAGAAATGGCTGTATTCGATAACTATCAAAAAGGCGATCGAGTGAAATTATTAGAGCAAGATGAGTTTGCCATTATTTATAGTGGGATAGATTCGTATAATAATGTCACTGTTTTTTATCAGGATGAGTTGATTGAGATCAATGTCAAACGGATTTCTTTAGAAATTAGTGGAAAGGATTTATATCCAGAAGGGTATGATTTAGATACTTTATTCGAAGATTACCATTCTCGAAAAATGCAACACGATTTAGAACGAGGTTCAAAGAAAGCGTTACGTAAAGTTGCAAAAGAAATAAGAAAGAGGAACGAATGAAGTTAGTCATTAGCTACTTTCTCCCAGGTTAACTGGCTGGCTGGCTGACTTAGAACCATCCCGTCTGTTACACGGCAAACATTAGCGCACCTTATACGTCGTAAGCCCTCCCAACTTATCATGTTTGAACGCTTTTCATGTAATGAAGTAGAGGACTTACGACTTATTAAATGGATTGTCTCAACTAATGTTGTCGAAAACATTTTAGACTTAACTGTAAATTGTTAGCTAGGCTTATTTTATTAGATTAAATCACCTAAATTAATATTTTATAGATAAAACCCTCTGAACTCTTTAATTCATTTTTGTATCTATTAAAGATCAGACACAGAATTCAAGCCCACTTTTTCTTAAAAAAATACATACATGCTACTTGTGGCTTACTGCAATTAACGCTTGATTTCAATTTATGACTTCATCACGTGTTTTTATGTTTTTACTGTCTCCTAAATTTTCGGTTTTGAAAAACGATAATTAATATAATTTTGAACGAGATCTTCTTTTGTTCAAAATGAATAGGATGATAATTAAAATTAAATTTGCAACTAAGACAATAACACTACCTTCAATTTTATAAGTACCACCTGATATTAATGAGTTCCCTTGAAATGTACTATTGAACAGTTTTGGATAATCGTCTGCGAGAGAAACACCACCAAGGATAATCGCTCCAATTGTATTCCAAATAAAATGAGCCATGATTGGGGCTATGATTGTCCCTGTATATTCTAGTAACAATGTTATAAAGATACTCATCGATACCACATTGAGTACTGGAATAATACCTGCTTCAAATGCACCCCCATGCATAGCTGTGAACAAACCTGTCGTTAAAAGGGTTGCCACAATCACATTATACTTATGCTTCCATAATTGATATAAATAACCTCTCATTAGCAGTTCTTGCATAGCAACGTTCAATAGTGACGCCAAAATCCAAATCCATATGTAATCAATGTTATTTTGACCTTGTATACTCATTGCTTTGGTAATGACAAGGACAATAACTACACTACCCAACCATAGAATTCCTATTGCAACACCTATTAGAGAATTCTTAATTAAGTTTGAGACTAGCGGAATTCTAATATTACCCTTTTCTATGACCAAAACAAAAATAATCGAAAATAAAATGATTAAAGCAAGTGGGCTAAATTCCCACCATAACCGTAATAATGCTTGATTATTCGTTGGTATATCAGGGGTAAAAGAAATTAAAACCGCCCAACCTATAAAAAAAGCAACTGTTTTTAATAGAGTGCTGATAAATTTTTTCATTAATGTTTCCTCTCTATTGCAATGTATTTTTTAAAATCCTATTTTAAAATGGACCTGATTATTATTCTTGTATTTATATTAACATATTTTTACTATCTATTATATAATGATATGTTACTTCATTTCTTTTAATTTTTAAATCATTCCCTTAGTTAACTAGGTTACAGTCATTTGGCTGCACTATGTATAAAGTAATCTAAGCTAAAACTAAAAAAAAATCATTAGCATGTGTTCAAAAAGTAGTTTGTCAGTTAAAATCTTACAGGCTTGATACTGACCTTTGTTCAGTTCCTATTACCTTATGCTAGTTAAATTTTAAAAAGGATATCTACAGAAAATCTGCAAATATCCTTACCGTAAAAGGGGCTCTTACTATAATCAACAACTCCAAAGATGCAAGCTAACTTTTGATTAAAACGCATAGAATTATATTTTCATTTAGTAAGAGAGAAAACACCCTTTTATCGTTTAGTTAGCTACTAAATCAGGCACAGTATATTTATTTTCGATATAGACCTGATGCCAGACTGCAAACATAAGAACTGTCCATATTTTACGACTATAATCGCCTTTATCCATACAATGCTTGTCTAATAAATCAAGCACATAGTCTTTTTTTATCCATTGATCAATTTGACTTTCCTTAATCACATTTACTGCCCAATCATATAATTCTTTCTTTAGCCAGTGACGGATCGGTACTGGGAAACCTAATTTTTTTCGAGTGAGGACATGGTCTGGTACAATCCCTTTGACCGCTTTACGCAGAATATATTTCGTCGTTCCGTGCGTAATCTTTAAATCTTCCGGTAGTTCACTTGCTACCCGAAAGACTTCTTGATCTAAAAATGGGACTCGAAGTTCTAAAGAATTTGCCATTGTCATCCGATCAGCTTTTAATAAAATATCTCCACGTAGCCAGGTGTGTATATCAACATATTGCATTTGGTCAACTAGAGAATAATCAGAAGAAGTTTGAAATAAAGATCTCGTGATATCTCGATATGACAGTGTAGAATTGTAATGTTGCATGAGGTGTTCTAACTGTTCACCCTCAAACATTTTTGCATTTCCGATATACCGTTCAGATAAAGGCGTGGTTCCCCTCTCTAAAAAACTCTTCCCTTTCACACCCTCGGGTAAAACTTGTGCTACCTTCTCAAGTAATTGCTGAATTGGATCAGGAATATATTGAAATACCTTCAAGGATTCTGGTTCTCGGTAAATATTGTATCCACCAAAAAGCTCGTCGGCTCCTTCCCCAGATAATGCAACTTTCACTTGTTTTCGTGCTTCTCTAGCCATGAAATATAGCGGGACACATGATGGATCAGCTAAGGGATCATCCATATGCCAAACGATATTCGGTAGATGTTTAATATATTCTTCTGGTGTGACCAGATAAGCCGTATTCGTCACATCCAACTTTTCTGCTGTTTCCTGTGCCACATCGATTTCTGAGTAACCTTCTCGTTCAAAGCCAACAGAAAACGTCTTAATATCTGGATTCATTTGTTTGGCTATGGAGACAATGATAGAAGAATCAATACCTCCAGACAGAAATGAGCCGACTGGAACATCACTTCGCATATGTTTTTCTACGGAATCAAAAAGGACGTTTTGAATCCGCTCTATCCATTGATTTTTTTCCATCTTTACTGGATGAAAGGCAGCTTTCCAATAACGAGTAGTTTGCATGGGTTCTCCATGCTTTTTCGTGAAATAACACCCTGGTTCCAATTTTTTAATCCCTGCTATCAGGGTATCTGGTTCAGGTACAAATTGAAAACTAAAGTATTGTTGTAATGCATTTTCATCTAATATGTGATTATCTCGAAATAAGTTAATACTTTTCCGTTCAGAAGCACAAATAAGCCTGTCTTCTTTTTCTTCATAATAAAAAGGCTTTATTCCAAAGGGATCGCGTGCACCATACAGGGTTTCGTCTTGCTTGTCCCAAATCATGATACCAAACATACCCCGCAAATAGGAAAAAGCTTCCCCCTTGTATTTTGCGAAAAGTGCCGCAATAACTTCTGTATCTGATTCCGTATCAAACAGATAACCATCTTCCAGCAAATCTGCCCGAAGTTCTTTATAATTATAAATCTCCCCATTGAATATCATTCGAATTTGTCCATTCTGATAACTTAGGAGCTGATCACCAGATTCAATATCAATAATACTCAATCGCCGAAATCCAAAAAACACACCATCTTCCGCAAAATATCCTTCATCATCTGGACCACGATGGGTAATCAGATCTGTACGCGCTCTCAATAAATCAAATGCTTTATCACTGAGACCTGGGGGAGTAAATATACCAACAAATCCACACATTTATATTAAACTCCTTTGTATTCAAAGTTATCTTAATTTCAGCAGGTCGTTTGAAATCACTCTCTGATTTAAAGAGCACCACGACATTTATCTCATCACTTATAGAAATGATAGATTTATGCTATACAAGTTAAACTTTTTAAGACATCTAGTCATTTTAACAAACCATTTTATCAAGCACAATAGATCTAGTTGAATTCATCTTGACAGGAATTCAGTTTTAAATGAATAGTAAAATATGGTTTTTCTATTGGGTATTTTTTATTAAATATAAATTTCAAATGATCCACAATCAGCATTTAACCTAAAATAAGTGTCCATCCAAAGGGACATTTCAATGATCAGATACCTAAAACAAGCAATGTTTTTTCTACTCCGCTTTTGGGAATAAGTCATTATATAATCTTTTAAACAGGAGATGAATGAAGGATGCGAACATTTGTATATATGAGTTTACTAAGTGTCGTCGTTATGCTCACAGCATGCGGTGGCTCAGAGTCAGAAGAAGCAGGCGGTGAGAGCAGCAATGCAACAGAAAATGAACAGCATGAAGAAATAGAGCTGGAAGACAACGTATCTTCTGATCATGAAGAAAACTCTCAAGCTGATGATGTAGACGGAGAAAATGAAGAGAATGAAGACACATCCGAACCCGGCATTTATGACCCTGAGGAAGTGAGCGGTCGGGAAGATCCAGAAGGTGATGGTAACATCGTCTATCCTGAAGCCTTAGAAAATCTTGAATTACCTTATATATATGAAAACACACTTGTATATAGTGGGACGATTAATCCCGATCAAAATATTCGATTTGAACTACCGGTACCAGATACGGATGATACGGAAACGATTGATCTAGATGTATCAGATGAAGGGCATTTTACCATTCCACTTGGTGAAACAGAACTCGAAGCTGATGATGAATTGATCGTGTACGTTATGGGTGGGATGCCCCATGAACAACAATTTGTACTCCCGATACAGCCAGAGGAAGAAAGTATGGAGTTAGTGGAAAGCAGCTCAGAAACAGCAGCAATAGAAGAGATCAAAGAAGCCACTTATTTACCCGAATTTTACGAGAATACATCAACCTATTACGGAAAAACATTGCCAGAAGTTAATGTGCAAGTTTCAGAGGTAGATGCATTCACTGGAGATACAATGGAGTTGGAAGCAAATGAGGACGGAGATTTTAGTGGAGACTTTTCTAACTTTCCATATGTAGCAGCAGGAGAAGCAGGATTGCAAGAAGGGCAGACTTTGTTGTTCACTATAACAGATGAAGAAGGACATACTGCTTTATTAATAACTGAAATTCAACCTCCTTCTGATGATCCGGAATATGATGGTCCAGTATCTGAAGGTGACTGATTTAATATACTCTGACCCAGATTTCAGTGACAAGCTCTCCCGGTGAAATTAGGAATCAACGCAGGGAGAAAAATAATCAAACTTTAGTTAAACGTTTATGATAAATTATTTCGTACAAAAAAATAAAAGATAATATCCCGCATTTTACCTTTATACAACAATCACCACTTGCTCCAGTTTCATAGACAAGTGGTGATTGTTTACGCTTTAAATTAAATAATATTTCTCTATTTCATGGAAAAACATATGTCTTTTTTGCTCTGAATCTCAGTCCATGAAGGATAACAGTCCTCCTCATAGAGTGAAGTGTCACTTTACCTTTGGCCATCTAAACCTTGGGACATGCTTAACCATTGCCTCAAATACGATTCCCCATTGCTGTGCCGATAAAGTCGCAATAGGAATCTCATCCATTATTCGAAGTTTCCTTTTTAAATGCTTAATTTGCGGCGGAGTAAATACACTTCTTAGTGCAAAATCAATAGATAATTGGGGCTTTTTTAAAGCATAATCAACCAATCCCCAAAAGATGAAATAATCGGTAATAGGTACAAGCGGATTAGCCTTTCTATTTATGGTAATCATAGCTGAATCTACTCTCGGAGGTGGAGAGAAGTAATTTCTTGAAATTCCTTTAATATACCTAATATCAAACCACATTCTCCAAGCAGCCACATACGAATCTTTCACAAAAGTTGATGTGAATCTTTTAGCTGCCCCTTTCTCCATAACAATAACTCCTCTTTGAAAACCACTTGAAGGTTTATTTAGAAGCATTTTCATAATTGGCGTTGTAATGGAAAATGGGATATTAGAAACAACAACAAATGGTTCCTTCGGTAAACGAATTTTCAAAATATCTTGATGAATAATTTTCGTATTTGAATCATAGAATAATTTTCGTTTTAAAATTTCAACAAACTTGCTATCACTTTCCACGGCAAGGACATTTTTAGCTTTTTTACTCAAAACCGATGTTAAAGCCCCTTTTCCTGCACCTAAGTCTAAGACTAAATCATGGGTGCTGATTTTTGCTTGATCTGCAATCTCATGAATCAGCCTCTTATTATGCAGTAAATGTTGCCCAGAAAAGTTGGGCGGTTTCCCATGATTCATTTTTTTCATTCTTTTATTTTTCTTTTGGTTCATATAATTTCTCTCCCTTTCAATAAAAAATCACAAGCATCTGCTTGTGATTGGAGAGTAAAGGGAAAGAGACCTATCCTTATTTAATTAGAGGCTGTTAGAAGCCGTCAGTAAATAAACCTGTCTTCGGTGAAAACAAAGGAGGGTTAAATTTAGATATAAAAAAATAAAGAAAGGCAGAATAATCCGCCTTTCTCTACACTACATATGTTTTTTATATGACATGAAGATTATTAAAAAAGGACAGACTTATCCCGTTTACTCTGCTAACACAAAACAGAGCCTTTGAACGTATTTAATTACTGGTTCAAAGTTGGGAATCGAAGTCTCATATGCGCCATTTTTAATAATCCTCCTAGTTGTAAAATGTACCTTTTATTTTACAATTCCCCTTAAAATAAGTCAATGTGAAAACGAGAAATTAACTAACAGAAACTTTTTTAGGACAATCTAATTTATAGAAATATAGCTACTAATAAAACGAAACCTCAATCAGTGGAAGTTTTACGGACGATTATCTATGATAAATAAACTAATTTTCCCACACTATAACTCGAATAACCATCTTTTCAAAACCTATTAGCTCTTTTAATCGTCTCCCTAACATTATACTTTAGCGAAAAGTTAAAGCATTGAAGTTGATAGCCTAAAACAGCCTGATAATTACGGTCCGGTTTTAATATCTAGATAATTATCTCGATCCTTCTCAGCATTTACCTGGAGAAAATAGCTATGCATTAGACAGTTTCCATTTTAAATTGGTGACTATTAATAAAAACTAACTTCTTCATAGTCAATATCATAAATATACTTCTCAATGGCACTCCTTCTATTGATATCAATATCTTTCATAAACTCAATAAAATGATGTTGCCATTCATTTTCATACTTCTTTTCCTCGGCATAGAGAGAGGATAGATCTGTTGAATTATCCCGTAATTCTTCATAGAACACTATCTTAACCAAAATAGCTAACTCTACATCGCCAAAAGTCTTAAAAAGGTCTTTATACTCATCCTCCAATAAACAATCGCTGTTTAGCAGATCAATATAATCAGGAAGAGAATGAAAATTATTTCGAACCATATTCACTTTATCCCCTGTCTTTTCGCAATTCGAGATTTTTTCAATTAATAACCGAAAACGATTATCACTCATGCGATCAGACGCTTTGAATGCTGTGACAATGGATTGAGAGGTTAATTCCTTCTCCACGATGACCACTGTTTCAAGGCCGTTATGTTTTACAACACTTTTAACCCTCTGCACTAGGATCATTCCACATTGGTTCAAATAATCAGTCATTTGAGGGGTCCTAATATGGAAATGTTGTTGTAATCGATCCACAGCTTTTAAAATAGTGGACTGGATTTGACTATCATTCAATTTATTAAACAAATCATCTAGCCATTTATACTGATTGATAGTGATTTTTATTTGAGTAGCTTGCCCTCCTGATAAAATGGAAAAAATCGCATTATTAAATACTAACTCAAATATATTGAATAGCTCTATTCGATAGTCGAATCCACATATTCTCCCATAGTTAACCAAAAGATGTTGCAGATCATCTTTGTCAAACAAAAGACAAAACTGGGTTTCCATTTTTAAATGTGTCAAATATTGCCTAAGGTAATAAACACCTTGAATGTTCATATCGTCAATCGCTAATGGATAATCAATACTGGCCATGGTATTATGCGCGTCGAAAATAATACCATATTTCTTTAGAAACACAGGGATTGATTGATCAATTGTTATATTATAAGCTTCTACTGCAACATCCAATTTATTATTGTTGAGCTCTTTATATAGTTGTTTTGTTTCCTCCAAACACTGTCGTATCAAATCTACACCTTGTTCATATGCTCTTATTATATTGCCTTCTTTTAATACATCAATTGCCTCATCTGGATCATCAAAATGATACAAATAAGCATCTACAGCATATAAAACAGAAGTTAATATATTAACAGCTGTTTCAGACGTTACAGAAGAGCTTTTCCCTTGGGTATACCGTCTAATCAACTTCTCTAATATGGACATCAATTGCCCCTCTGTCCCATGAACATCTTTATTATTTAGTAAACCTAATCGTAATCCTTCATTTAAAATAGAAAGTGTATATTGGCTTTGTAATAGACGAGTCTGATTTATCTTTCCTTGTGCCGCTAAAGAGTGATCATTGGATTGTTTTTTTAATTCCATTATCGTTCCTCCCTTTCAAGAAAAGACTTCCTGAATGAAGAATCACTTCTAAATCGTTTGGCAAATTCTTCAAGCTTGCTTTTTAAAAGTTCCAAAGAACCGTTGCAAACATCATCAAAGTAATCCCTCATAACGCCAATCAACGGGGAATCACCAATCCTATCCTCCGTCTCATTTTTTAAATAATAAAAGATCTCTTGTAGTTCATATAAAGTGGGTACAAAATTCTTATCATCAACGTAAGGAGAGGCACAAAAGACCTCAGCTAATTCTTTGATTACGTCAACACTTAGTTCCACTCGCCCATAGCTATGGAGGACTTGATTTCTAGCAACTAGGATATTTTTTATTTCATTACGAGTTAATACAAGCCCAAATTCTTTTGCTTTTTGGTTTACCACTTGTATTTCATCAGTGTATTTTTCCAGCATCGAAGCATCTAGAGAATGTAACATTTTAGGTAAAAACATATACTCATTTCCTCCTTCTAAATATATTTTAAAAAATATATTGACTTTTACAACGAAAAATGTTATGATTAAATATTGACATTAATAAAAAGAGAGATGTATATTTTACTCATTATCTTACTATTTGTCAACATCTATTTTAGGTAAAATAATCTGAATATTCAAAATAATGATCGAGATATCTAGATACTTTTTGATAAATTTCCCTATCTACCAAAACAACCGACAGATAATCTTACAAACTTTTTTTGACAGATATTAAAGTGCACGACCTTTCATTTCTTTCGCTTATCAAATAATTCGTTGATTCCCCCATCTAATAGATATAAGAAATAGGATAGAAAAACACACTTTATATCTTTTCTTTGACAACATGTACAATCACTTTTACAGTCCATTTGGGTATGTCTCTTCTCCTTCCTCATGTTTGTCTAAAATATAAAGTTGCTTTCCCTACTCTAGTGTTAGATCGAAAAAGCTTACTTCCTTCGCCAATTGTTTCTGCCTGACGTTGTAAGCTTTGATTCCTTGTTATTCAACATACGTTTATAAAACGCAACTTCAATCAATAGAAGTTAGATCTACAGGATGTAGGTCATGTAAATGTTTACGGATGGTTATCTGTAATAAAAAGCCTTATACGTACTCGTCATATGATACAACTTGGTTCCATCATGTACTTCTATCCCTTCATAACTGCAAATCTGGATGATGATTTTCTCTTTTATAACTTTCAACAAGTTTTATTACATGCGAAATATTGTAAAATCCTCATGTTTTACTTTCATGCTTTTCATTCCATTCCTTTTTTGAAGTAATGCTTGATTATAAGGTAAAATATAAAACGAAAAATGTGAAAGTCATAGTGAGATATGGACTTATGTAGAATAAATATTCAAAATTTAAAAATCACATACTTTTAAATTTTGAATAGTGAGGAAAAATATGATAAGAATGGCATTAGTACATATACAAATGTGAAAACAGTCCAGGTTAGAAATCTGTTACTCCTTTATGGTTGTCATTTGTCTTTAGCCCTTCCTAAATAAATGTAAAATAGAAAATTAATACAGACAAAACGTTAGGTTACAAACTTAAGAAAAAAGTAAGATTTAAGTAAGAGAAAAGAGAATTTTATTTTATAGAATAGCAATAGCAATCGAAAGGAGATAACAAATGACATATTTATTACAAACGAATCAGCTTACCAAATCGTTTAAAGGTAAGGAAATCATTTCTGAAGTTACTATGCATGTGAAAAAGGGTGAAATATATGGTTTTTTAGGCCCGAATGGTTCAGGCAAAACAACTACTATGAAAATGATTACTAATCTAATCAAGCCAACAAGTGGTGAAATTGAGATTTTTGGTGAAAAGGTCATGGACAACTCTGTAGAATTTCTTAAACGAATGGGCGTTATTATTGAGTATCCTATTTTCTATGACAACTTAACAGCCAAAGAAAATCTATCTTTCCATTGTGAATATATGGGCTATTACGATAAACAGTCGATTGATGAAGCTATTAATTTGGTCGGATTGAAAGATATAGAAGATAAAAAGGTGAAAGAACTTTCGCTAGGAATGAAGCAAAGGTTAGGAATAGCAAGAGCTATCTCTACTAAGCCAGAACTTCTTGTTTTAGATGAACCCATCAATGGACTAGATCCGATTGGGATCAAAGAGCTAAGGGATCTTTTTAAGGTGCTCTGCAGGGAATACGGCATGACGTTATTGATCTCCAGCCATATTTTAGCCGAAATGGAACAAATGTCAGATACGATTGGTATTATACAAAATGGCAAGCTTATCAAAGAAGTATCAATGGAAACTATCAATGGGGAACAGACAGAGTATATCGAAGTAAAAGTAGACAATGTAAAGAAAGCAGTATATATTCTAGAACAGCATGTTGGAGTGAGGAATTTTAAAATCATAGCTGAACAAATGATACGCATCTATGAAGCAAAGATAACACAGCAGGATATCTCTAAAGCCTTTGTGCAGCATGATGTCGGTATTGAAAGTATCAATAGAAAACACAGCTCCCTTGAAGAGTATTTTTTAAATTCCATGAATGGCGAAGGGATACAGCTTTAATTTTTAAGGAGGATATCAGCATGTTAAATCTTATCAAATTAGAATATCAGAAACATCGCTTGTCTCATTATTTTAAAGGAGTCGTTATTTGGACACTTGTTATATTTGTATTAGTTGCTTTAATGGCATGGGGATCTCGAAATGAAATAGAGCCTATGTTTCCAGATTATACAGCCTTTATGTCTTTAATTAATATTTTTATAAAAACTGTATTTATTAGCTTTGCAGCAGTTTTGCTATCACGCCTAGTTATTGAGGAATATAAAAATAAAACAATGCAATTGTTATTTACCTATCCTGTGCGGCGGAAAAAAATAATCCAAGCCAAGTTACTTATGGTTATGCTGTTTTGTTTTGGCAGTATTGTTTTTGCTAGCATCGTTATTAATGGACTTGTTTACTGGATCAGCCCATATTTATTTTTATTTGAACAGCCAGTTGCGATACAGGACATTCTTTCTACGATCCCCTCTACCTTGATTAGTGCAGTGATGATGGCAGGTGTGAGTCTTATCCCCTTGTTTTTTGGAATGAGAAAGAAATCAACGTCAACGACGATTACTTGGGCAGTGATTATTGGTGTATTAATTAACGGCACTGTCTCTGACGGGAGCAAACAACTCAGTTTAGGCGAATTTATTATTATTCCTAGTATCCTATGTTTGTTTGGTCTTTTTATTGGTTATCTTGCTTTCCATAAGATAGATAAAACGGATCTGGTCTAAAATCAATGAAAAGAATAGGGTTATCTTTAATATTTATCGGCTTATTCATTACGACTTCTTGTGGAGAAGGAACAGATCATTATGAAATGAATGAGTCTTATCAATTGGATAGTATAAAAGAGCTAATCATATCTAGCGAATCATGGAATATCGAGTTTCAAAAGAGTGATTCCGAAGAACTCAAGGTATTCGCTGAAGGGAAACAACAGGATGTAGAAGATACTGTTGCATTGACAAAGGATCAGCAACGATTAGAAATACGACAAAAAGAAGCAAGTGATAAAGGTTTTTTAGCTGGTTTTACTTTTGGGAAGAAGGGTACAATATCTATTCATATTCCCGAATCAGTAATAAATAATATCAAATTAACCAATAAAAATGGCGATATTGAAATGAACGATATTATTGTTAATTATTTGGAGGTTCAAAATACTTCTGGTGATAGTCAAATAAATCGTGTTTTTGTGGATACAGGTAAATGGGAATCTACTGATGGCACAATCAGCATCGAAGAAAGTTCTTTTCAACAATTAAATACCTCTTCTAAAAGTGGTGATTTCTACTTAAAAAAAGTAAGCAGTGATCATACCGAGATTGCGTCTCTCGATGGATCAGTTTCCATCCAAGCTCTCCAAAAAGAAGGAGATTTGACTGTAGAGACTGAATCAGGTGATATCAATGTCGCTTACCAAGAAACACCAACCTCTTCAATTGTCATAGCTAATAGTGAGGCTTCCGATATCAGCCTTCAATTCCAAGAGTTGCAGTTAGAAGAAGATACCAAAAACCTTAAAAAGGGGACACTTGGTGAGGGAGTGAATCAGCTTATTCTCTCTAGTAAGACTGGCGCTATACAGGCAACAGATTAAGTTGAAATGGCTGAGTTCAGTCAACAAGCATGATTCCAAATAACAAGTGAGAGAATGGGTTCAATAATGGGCAATGTACTGCTCGAGATTGTAACTCATTCTTTTATTCTATTTACTAGGCTGATATTCAAATCCGTGTCAGTATACTTATTTCCTTCTTGCTCTGTTTTAGTTTGAGAAGATTTTATTGGTTAACAATTATACAGAAGGTTTATAATTAAATAATGGATAGATTAAATTTTGTGGATCGGTTTCGATTTAATAAAAGAAAGGAGTGGGATGTTTTGAGTCACAGAGTATTAGTAGTCGAAGACGATATGTATATAAGTGATATGGTAGATGAAGGCTTATCTAAAGAAGGATTCAAAGTAACATTAGCTTATAATGGAGAAGAGGCTTTGGAAAAATTAGAACAAGCAGACTATGACGTAATCTTACTTGATCTCATGTTACCCAAAATAGATGGCATAGAATGTCTAAAAATCATTCGTTCTAAGAGTATGATTCCCGTTCTTATTATGTCAGCAAAAGGTGAAGATATAGATAAAGCACTTGGACTTGGCTTTGGGGCAGATGATTATATTTCTAAACCTTTTTCCATGCTTGAATTAGTCGCGCGAATCAAAGCAACGATTAGAAGAGAGGAGCACTATCAGCGTTCACAAGCGATAGAGCTGCAAAAAGAAAATCAAGATACAGTTTTACAGATAAAAGATATCACGATGGATATTGATCGTTTTTCTGTAAAAAAACGAAAAAAAGAGCTCAACTTAACGGCAAAGGAATTCCAGATTTTAAAACTATTTATTTCTAATCCGACAAGGGTCTATACGAAGTCACAACTATATCAAACCATATGGCAAGATGATTATCATGGAGATGAGAATGTAATAAATGTCCATATGAGGCGTCTTCGAGAAAAAATAGAAGATGATCCTTCTCACCCTATTTATATTCAAACACTTTGGGGAATTGGTTATAAGTTGGGGGATATATAAATGTTGTATCTAACGCTAATTTTATTACTGTGTTCTGTAGTATTCAATATTTTTATATTTCACTCTCGTGTTAGACAGCGGGAAGAGATTAAATATATGGACAGTAAACTGAAAACCATTCTGGATCAAGAAACAGATGAGAGAATATTACTTTACACAGATGAGATTTACACGAAATCTTTACTCATACAAATCAATCGCCTTTTAGATCATAACCAGAAGACTGTCGCAAATTATAAGAATATTGAATGGTCAATGAGAAAAATGTTATCCAACATTTCACATGATTTAAAGACGCCTCTTACTGTGATTTTAGGCTATATTGAGATGTTGAATAATGATAAGAATCTGTCCACAGAAAAAAAAGAGCAATTATTAAAGACGATCCATTTAAAAGCTGAGGAAGTGTTAGAGTTAATTAATCGCTTTTTTGAATTGATCAAACTGGAATCTGGCGATAAAGAATTAAGCTCAGAAAAAATCAATCTAAGTGAGATTAGTCGTGAGGTTATTCTCGATTATCATGAAATATTAATCAATAAAGCTTTTCAAGTCGTTATTGAAATACCAGAAGCCCCTATTTATGTTTGGGGTAATGAAGAAGCTGTGGAAAGAGTGTTGCATAATTTAATTTCTAATGCTATTCAATACGGATCTGATGGAAAAAGGATTGGTTTAAAGCTAAGGGAAACTGAAAATGCAGCGTACATCGAGATTTCTGATCAAGGCAAGGGTATCACAGAGCGGCATAAAGATAGAGTTTTTGAACGTATGTATACACTGGAGGACTCCAGAAATACTAATTATCAAGGGAGTGGCTTAGGATTAACGATTACCAAGAGATTAGTAGAAGAAATGGGTGGTAGTATAGCTCTAGAAAGTATTCCATTTCAGAAAACGACGTTTACCGTGGCTTTCAAACGCATGAAGTTTTAATAATGAATTACTTTTTATGACAGAAGCTAAAATTGTAAGGCTTTTGTAATTCAATCAGCACCACTTTGTTAAGAACGCAAAAGATAAATGATGACAATATATTCTTTTTCAGTCTTATATTACAATCACCCAGTTAAAATCCTGCTCTAATATAAGTTCATACTGCTTAAATTGCATTGTCTTTATCGTCTCAGCTAAATACTTCGCTATTATACAGATTTTAATTAATATTTTTCAGTTTCAATAAAAAATGTTAACAAAAACCAGCATAACACATCAATTAGCATATAGGTTAGCAACAAATTAATAGTGTCAATAACAATCAAAAGATGCAGTAACTATACTTTTTAAATATTTTTACCCGCATCCTTATTCAGTATTGTATAAGGACGATGTTCTCGTATTTTGGCTTTTACATATAAAGTTAGTTTCTTTCTCTTATGGTTCGTGTTATGCCCCAAAATAGAAAGCGGTATACCAGTGCAATATTAAAAAACATAAACAGAAATTCGAAAGGGGTGAAGGGCTCATAATCGATTAGATAGGAATTGATGAAAATTAACACTAAAGACAATAATTCTGTTAAAGAGGCTGTGAATCCGATTTTTTCGTACAAATCTTTAGTTGTTTTAAAATTAAAGACATCTTTTAATTCCTCACTTAAAAATCCTTTGAAAAGACCTAAACCTATGATGTAAATCCCAAAAGCAAGTAAATAATCAATATTCAAAACCTGTGTTATTAGACAATAAATTATGGTGAATAAAAGTAAATACACTTTACTATTCCCTCCTTGCTTTTATTCAATTTTCACATATGTTTTGCAAGTTTACAAATCTACGGACATCCCTTTTTCGTTTCCAAAAAGTCTGTATACACAAAAAAAACAGGCTTTGTAACATCTTATCACAAAGCCTGATCTAATATTTATTTGTGCCTTTCTCCCCCCATTAAAGCTTGTGAACGAAGAAACGGCTCTACGCTATCCTCTTTTACAGCCATTTTACTATCCCTATGGGCTTTATGCTTCTGATACCTTCCCACCTCAATGTGTGGCTAACGAGATCACACTTATTTTAAAGGGGTGATCTAATCTAGGAAAACTTATAAATGAATGGATATCTCCGCATTCTCACGTAATCTATTTACCAGTTCCTGGGCTACTTCAGATTCCTTTTGCATAATAATTTGATCCTCTAAGCCTTCTCTTACTTCTTCCAACTCAGGTATATCTTGTTCTTCCCCACCTTGGTTTAGCTGTTCTTGCTGTTCAACCATTTGGTCATATAACTGTTGGATTTCTTCTTCACTAGCCTCTAAAGTTTCACTAGATTCACTAATTATTAGGCTGTCCACCTTCGCTTGTGTTTCTACCTGTTGCATAAAATCTTCTTGATCTGTTCCTTGTTCTTCTAATACAGCAAATAAATCCTCTTCAGACTCAAAACCGTTTTGTTCTATCAGATCATCAATAATCGAGTTTATCTCTTCTTCTGAAGCTTCAATGCCCTCATTGTTCGCTTCCTGAGTCAATAGTTCTTGACCTATCATACCTTCAACTACTTGTTGCTTTAATTGATCCTGATCAAGTTCTTGACCAGACATTTGCATTTGTAATGCTGCTTGTTGAAACTGTGCCATATAATTAGTTTCAAACTCATCTTTAGCGATTTCCTCTTCGTTTACTTCTGCAACTATATCAGGAATACCCTCTAAATCCGGCTCTGGCATTTCAGCTTGCTCTGGTACTTCATCTGGGTTTGGCTCAGCATTTTCTTCTTCTGCACCATCATTACTGCAAGCAGCTAATATAGAAAACATTAATAAAAACGCAATACTTAATAAGCTTTTCTTATACATAAATCATTCATTCCTTCCCTTTTGTTTAACTCTTTCGCGAGTGTAGCATAGTTTAATCAAAATTAAAAATCATAATAACACCCTAAATCTTATTTGTAAAAATTCTGTAATGTAATAATTCCCTATTTACAAGGGTTGAAAGGCTACTCTTGCCTTAAAAAGGACAAAAAGTGTAAAAACAATAGAAATATGAAAACAGTTTATATCATGGTATAGGATTATACTAACCCGTTTAAGTGTATTTTATGTTTACATTCAATATAAAAATGTTTAAGTTTACCGCCACCGCTAGTTGCTTTTAATTAGACATAGGATAATAATATAATGATATTATGTTGGAAGGAGGGCGTGACTATGGGAATGAAAGAAGCATTAAAGAACTTAAGAACTGATTATAACCTTACTCAAGAAGAAATGGCTAAAAAGCTGATGATTTCAGGACAAGCGATTAGCAGATGGGAAAATGGAGAAACGGAACCTAACATTGAAACCCTTAAGATGTTATCTAAGGCATTCAATATTTCGATCAACACACTTTTAGGAACACCTCGAGCCCTTATTTGCCAAGTTTGCGGTATGCCATTAGAAGAAGATGTATATATTAGTAAAGACGAGAGCGGTCATTTTAATGAAAATTTCTGTAAGTGGTGTTTTACTGATGGTAAACATCAATATAATAAAGCTAATTTTGACGAACTTATCGAAGTATGTGTTAAGAATATGCTTCAGCTAAATCCTAAATATTCTGAACAACAAGTACGGATCATGCTAAAAGAGAAGCTTCCTAAATTGAAATATTGGCAAGAAAAAAGTGTCCACAGCGAATAATATTTAACTATACTTTCTATGAGACAAGTAAAAAAAACAATAGGTGTTCAAGGAGACTTAATGCTTGAACACCTATTCTGACTATTATTTCGTTACCCGTAAGACAAATGAAGCTTGTTTTTGGTTACTGGTTGTTGCCGTAATTTTTGTTGTTCCTGTTTTCTTGGCTGTAATGGTACCATCATCAGAAATTTCGGCAATATCTTCCTTTTGAACCTGCCAGGATATGCTTTTGTCTTCCGCGTTTTCTGGTGTTATGATCACATTCGGCTGGATCGTTTCTCCTTGTTTAAGAATCATTAAAGCTTCTGTATCTATTTCGATGCTCTCCACCTCTACTGCACTCTCTCCCCCTTCAAACTGCATATATTTAAAGTTAAGAATATAAGGATGAGATGAACTTGTAGAACCTTTCATCAGGATATAAATATCGTGTTTCTCTCCATCTGCTAACAAAGAAGCATCCTCTATCTCAATCTCTTTAGACTGATACGTATGCCAATTAGAGGACGATGTTGGCTCTAACTCTATCTCCGTAATCAAATGCTCTTCGTCCATCTTATCTGCGTAAACATATAATTTACCATCCGCTGCACTGCGACTTTCATTTAATGCATAATTTATCGTTAAACCATTTACTTTCATGCCATCAAAATCCAAATCATCATACGCAATCCATGCTCCATCAAAGGTATTAGCTATTGCTGTTCCTTCAACCTTTAGTGGACCATTTATTCCTTCTTCTTGAGACATGCGATCACTGCTTGAACCATACAATCGCAACATGCTGTCCTGAGGTGCTTTCAATTTTAGAATAGCCGTTTGCAAGGAAACATATGCTGATCTTAACCTGCCATCATTAGGTAACTCGCTATGATTTAAAAGCTGTTCCCCATCTTCTATAGTTAGTTGAAGATTTCCATACGATGTTTTTGTATAGTTTGTTCCTTCTATTTGCTTCGCTTCTCCCAGCGCACTTGCTAGCTTTTCTGACCAATCATAATTGAAGTTAAGCACAAAAGATTGCAAACCACTTTGAATACTATTGGAAATATGATCAGCATTTTCACTAGTAAATGCCGCATCTTCAAAACGAATACCAAAATGTTTGACTGGGGTTTGATGTTCTTCCGCTTTACCGCTAAATGAAAGTTCAAGTTCCGTATCTGATTTCATTTCTACTGATGGATGGAGTCCTTTTGGTGTACCAAGAAAGGCTACCTTCCCAGTATCTTCAAACTTTTCTCCTGGTTTTCCAGTAAAAGTATCATCTGTAAGTGTAATTAAAATAGTATCTTCAATGGAACCATCATCTTGCCCTGACTCCGCTATAATTTTCTTATCATATGTCAATGTTGGATTGTCAAACACGATCCTAAACATCGATGTTTTTCGTTTGCTATCCACTTGCTGTTCAAAGGCCTGATCTGTAAATTCTATCAGCACATCTTCCACACTGTCTTTGTTGTCATGTTGTTTCGCCTTTCCATCAAAAGAGAGCTGTACGGTTTTTTCGTTAAGTTTTTCTGCTTTTATTGATAATCCTTCAGGAACATTTTCTGCTTCTACTAAGCCTGCTTCCACAAAATCTGTGCCATCTGCTTGATTAAAAGAGGCCTCCGTCAACGTGATATCAATGGTATTCTCTATCCGTCCATCATTTTCGGCAGATTCAATAAATGTTTTAGAAGATAACTTTATTTCATCATCCTCATACATTGCTGTTGCGGCTGTATCAGAACTCGATGTTGCAACGACACCGTCCTCTGCCCAATCAGAAGATTCATCACCCATTTCAAACGATAACGTACCACCATCTAGGATTTGTTGATAATCTATCCATGATTGATTGTAAGATTCTCCATTAAGTGTAGCTGATTGAATATAAAAATTCTCATCAGAAACATCTTTTGCATAAACATCAAATGTTTTTCCATTACCTAAGTCTAAAGAAACATGTTCAAAAAATGGGGTGCCAATTTGATAGGAAGTATCCCCAGGAGTCATTGGAAATATGCCTAAAGCAGCCGTCACATACATTGCTGACATGGTTCCGCCATCTTCATCCATGGTTTCCAAAAACCCTTCAGGAGCCAATTTATAAAGATAGTCATAGATGGGAGGATTATATTCTCCATCACCGCTGTAGCGATTCCATGTTTGTTTAGTATAAAGATTTCTAACCCAATATTGTGTGCGACTTGGTTTGCCTGCATAGTTAAATAGATAAGGAGAATGCAGATCTATTTCATTGGTGTGATGAGACAACATGGCATATCCATTGTCAGGATCATGTTCTCCATAGAGATAGGATAAACTCTTTTGTAATTCTTCCTTTCCTCCTAATAATTCGGTTAACCCACCGACATCGTTTGAATCCCACCATGTGTATTGCCACAATGTACCTTGGTATAAACCGTTATCACCGAATCTTTCGGGATCTGCTGACATCCAATTGCCGTTTTCATTTTTAGGCCATAACAGTCCCATGGTTTCTCCTTCCTCTGTCTCTACTGCATCATCTTTATATAAATTCATATAATGGAAGGATCGTTCCAAATAATACGACGCTTCCTCTTCTTTTCCTAATTCCTCCGCAATAATGGAGAGAGCCCAGTCATCATAAGCATATTCTACTGTTTTATCCACTCGTCCAGTAAAATATCCCCGTTCCACAACCGATTCCGTTACCTGTTTATCGGCAATTTCTTTGGCTGCTTCATAGGCCTCTTCTAAACCATCAATATCCGTGAATCCTTTTGCAATACCATCAGCCAGAAGTGCTACTGCATGTTCATTTCTTACTGTCATCACCGATTGATGATCTGATCCCCATGTCTCAATTCCTGTGACTAGCATATTGGCTATCGATTGTATAATATCCTGATAAATATCTGGGGCTACCATCCCTATAGTCGGATACTTTCTGAAATCATCCCATAATGTCCAGGAATCATAGTGTACAAAACCTTCCGCTTCATAAACATTCCCATCAGTTCCCATGTATGTACCACTAGTACTCGTGGCATTAACAGGTAACGTAAACATACGGTATAAACTAGTGTAAAATAATTGTTTCTTTGTTCCATCTGGATCACTTTGTTCGGAAGTATCCACCTTAATCTTTCCTAATATTTCATTCCAAGCGTCTTTGGCGTTTGTCTTTACTTCTTCTATATCCCAATCAGGAACTTCTTGCTCCATGTCTATTTTAGCCTGTTCACTACTAATGGGAGAAATGCTTACTTTAAGATCAATTTGCTGATCTGCTTTGACATCAAAAGTTAGAATAGCTCCTAAATCATCTCCTGCTAAAGAGAAATCCTCATCGAATGAATTTCCATTCCATGTTTGGATTTGTTTCGCTGGTACTTCTGTTTCCATATAATAATATAATGTATAGGTACCATGTCCACTGACATTATTACCTGAAATCCGCCCCTTAATTGTTGTTTTCTCATCTTGCTCTTCTACTTCCATCCTCGCATTTCGGACGTCCATTCCATCATACGTATAGTGTGTATCCACAATAATAGAGGCTTCACCTGCTTCAGGAAATGTATAAGAATGATATCCTGTTCTGACATCAGTAGCTAAATCGACTGCTATCGTTCCTTTTGAAGCATCTTCTTGAAAATCATCATCCTCACCTGCTACCGGAATTAATTCGACCTGATAATTTCCTGGTGTTGCATGTTCGTTGTCATTGGAATAGGTTTGAGCTTTAGAATCTGCACTAGGACGTTCCGTATACTTCATATAGGTTGGCGTAACCAGCACATCCCCACCAGACCCTTGTCCACCAACTCCTTCTATTCTCGTATGTGAAAAACCTTGTATTTGATTTTTATTATAATCATATCCCGCATGATCAATATTTTCTCTTGGATAGGTATCTGGACTCAATTTAACCAAACCATATGGAACAACTGCCCCTGGAAACTGCTGTCCATGGTCAACAGCTGTCCCTACAAATGGATCTACATACGCTGTATAATCCTCTGCCTCAATCTCACTTCCTTTTGCTTCTGCTTCCGTATAAATTGCCGTTAAAGTGAAGATTGTTATCATCCCTAATAAAATGATCATTCGCTTTTTACATAATTTGTTTATTACACCCATAATTCGCTCCCTCTCTATTCCATTATTTTCTCCTTTCACCGCTAAAAACGTTATTCATTGTTATTTTCACGATTCAACAGCTGATCTAAGCGTTGATCGGCTCGATTTTTATTATTTGCAAGTTTGGCAGTTGTTTTTGAATCATCTAAACCAATTAAATCACTGGAATCGATGGAAAATTCATTACTAATCGCACCCTCTATTACCTGTGTAGCCTTCAAAGCAGAACTTATCTTTACATCTGCCTGCTGATATTGATTTCCCATTACATCACCATCGAAATTGGCGTTGTTCGTTAAATCTACACTAGAATTTGGTTCTAAAAGCATATAACGATTTCCTTCCGTATCTTCAAACCAATACACATCCTGGTTATCTGGATCATCATACAAACCAGATGACGGCTTTATTTCTAGTTCAATTGCACCTTTTTTATCCTTTTGATAGGCTCGATCCGCTTCTGGTATTTCCGTAAAATCATTATCACTAT